>JASHUC010000514.1 GCA_030040235.1 Gammaproteobacteria bacterium
GACCAGGCCTCCTTGCCCGTGCGCGCATCGATCGCCACGAGCCGCCCGTCGAGGGTCCCGACGTAGATCTTGCCGCGCCACGCCGCGATGCCGCGATTGACGATGCCGCAGCACACGTTCACCGCCCACTGTCCGGGAGTCTTCGGATCGTACCTCCAGAGCTCCCTGCCGGTGCGCGCATCGAAGGCGTATACCCGGGTCCAGGCGGTGGAGACGTAGATCACCCCGTCGATGTACAGCGGCGTGCCTTCCTGCTGCAGGTTGCTGTCGTAGTCTGCGAACCAGACGAGGCCCAGGCGCTTGACGTTATCGCGGTTGATTTGCGAGAGCGCGCTCCAGTGCTGCTCCTCGTAGGTTCCCCCATAGGTCATCCATTGAGCAGGCTCGGAGGCGGCATGGGTGAGCCGCTCGGCATCGACCGCCGCGGGCCCGCGGGGCTCTTGCGAGGCAGGCCCGGTCGAGCCCTGCGCGACGAGCGGCCCGGCGTGCTCGCATCCGATGAGGGCCCCGCACAGCAACGCGCTTACGCAGAGCGTCCACACTCGCATCATCGGCAGCCCCCTCCCCCCGATAGCGCAATCCCAGCCGGCGGCGGGCCTAGAGTGCGTTGAAAATGCTGCTCACGAGGTCGCTCGCGAGCCCGAACCCAGCGCCCATGCCCAAGCCCGACACGACATTGCCCATGAAGCCGCCCGATGAGCCGTAGTAGGGCTGCGCCGACCAGCCGCGCGTCTGGAAGCTCGACTGCGGAACCGTGTTGAGATGACTCTCGAGCACGTGGATGTACTGCGCCATCTGCTCGATGATCCCGAGCGCCGACTGGTTCTGCTGCTGGACGGCGAGCGCGGTCTCCCGCAGGTCGAGCAGCAGCTCGCGGGAGAGGTTGGGATCGGTGACCTTCGCCTGCAGCTTCTCGGCGAGCTGCTTGAGCTGCTGTGCGGTCTGATTGGCCTGGTTTTGAAGCTGTACGGCTTGGTTCTCGGCGGTCTGGTAGTCCACGGCAACTCCGGATAATTAGAGATAATGAGCTCCGGTCGATTCGACCGTGCAATCGGCCTTTTGTTCGTCTAGTGTACGGGCTTTCGCGCTTCCCGGGCGAACCAGTGAGCTCAGATACGCCAACGGCCCCTGCGGCCTCCACCACTCCCGCGAGCGTTCTCGCAAGGGTCGAGCCGGGTGCGCTCGAGGATGCGGCGGCCGCGCGCATCGCGATGCTGCTCGAGACCAATCACATCGTCTACTTCCCGCGCTGTCCCTTACCGCTGCCCGATGCGGCGAGCTTGCGATTCCTGCGCTCGGAGCTGCCCTCGAGGCTGCGCCTGAAGAACGTGAGCTATCACCCCGAGGCGGATCGCTTGACCGGGCTCGAGGCGGACGAGGCCACGCGCGAGCGGGTGACCGGAGTGCTGCGCGGCCATCTCTCGAACGTGACCTCCTTTCTCGGGCGCGTGGCGCCGCACCTCGCCAGAGGATGGACCGTCGGAACCTGCAGTTTTCGGCCCATAGAGGAGCGCGGACGCAACTTGAAGCCGCACGCGAGCAACGAGCTCGTGCACATCGATGCGGGCGCGTACGGAGCGACGCACGGCGATCGAATCCTGCGCTTCTTCGTGAACGTGAACGAAGGCGAGGATCGCCTCTGGGCGAGCAAGGGATCGATCAACGATCTGCTCGAGCGTCATGGGGTCGCCGCGGGACTGATCGAGGCTTCCGGAGCTCTCAAGCAGCGGATCGAGAAGAGCTTCACCGACCGCGCCTTCAGCTCCCTCATCGGCGGGCTCGCACGGCTCAACCCGCTCGCGCGCGTGCTCGACTCGAGTCCCTACGATCGAGCCATGCGGCGCCTTCACAACTACATGAAGGATAGCGAGGCCTTCAGGAGCGATGCGCGCGGTTACGAGGAAATTCGCTTTCCGCCCGGCTCGGCGTGGACCGTGTTCACCGACGGGGTGAGCCACGCGAGCCTCGCCGGGCAATTCGCCCTGGTCACGACGATGATCGTGCGGCGCGAGGCCCTCGAGTATCCGCAGTTCGCGCCCTATAGCTTGCTCGCGACGAGCGCCGCGAGACGCTCGATCACCGCCTCGGGCTGAACCAGATCCATCACCCCGGGCCGCTCGATCTTCGTGCGCCACGGAAGCTCCGCGGCAGCCTTGCCGAGGTATTTGCGAGCGGCCGCATCGAAGCGGTCGACGCACCACTCGCGACTGAAATACGGCCCGCTGCGCTCGGCGCTCGTCGCGGCATAGAGTCCGACCACCGGCACCCCGAGCGAAGTCGCCATGTGCGCGGGCCCCGAGTCGGGCGTCAGGAGCGCCGCGGCCCGCTCGAGCGTCGCGTAGAACTCGAGCAGCGTGTCCCGGCCGATGAGGTTCACGTACGGCGCGCGCATGAGCGGTGCGATCTCGGCACCCATGCGCTCCTCGAGCGCCGAGCGGCCGCCGGCGAGCAGCACCCGCAACCCGAGCTTCTCGACGGCGTAGTCGGCGACGCGGGCGTAGTGCTCGGGTCGCCAGTTGCGCACCGGATGACTCGAGCAAGGACTCACGATGAGCGTGCGGCTGCCCTCGGGAATGGCGCGCGCCGCATGCTCACGCGCGCTCTCGGGAACGGGGATGTCCCAGCGATATTCGCGCGCCTCGACGCCGAGGCGGCGGGCGAACCCGAACAGCCCATCCATCACGTGCTCGCGCGGTCCGGGCTCGATGCGATCGGTCGTGAACAGCCACTGCAGGTCGAGCGCGCGCTCGCGATCGTAGCCGAGCTTGACGGGCGAGCGGATGAGCGCGGCGACCATGCTCGCGCGCCACGCGAACTGCATGTGCAGCGTCAGATCGAAGCGCCGCCCGGCGAGTGCGCGGCGCACCGCGGAGAGCCCTGCAAGGGTGGCGGCGCGCTTGTCGAGCACGATGAGCTCGATGTCGCGGATCCCGCCGAGCAGTGCCGCCTCCGTGCGGCCGATCACCCAGGTGAAATGCGCCTGCGGCCAAGCGCTCTGCAAGGTGCGGATGACGGGCAGCGTGTGGCACACATCGCCGATCGCGGAGAGCTTCACCACCGCAACCCTGCGCGGCGGAGCCGCGAGCAGCGAGCTCAATTCGCTCCGCCGCCGAGTGGGAAGCTCGCATCGACCTCCACCGCCCAGGCGGAGAGGCCCCCCTCGAGGTGCGCCGGCGCTGCCATCCCGGCAGCGAGCGCCGCGACGGCGGCCGCGAGGCTGCGCCGGCCGCTGCGACAGATGAAAACCGGGGTCGACTCCGGCGGAATCTCAGCGAACCGCCCGCTGTGCCCGGTGAGCTCGCCGAGCGGAATATTGATCGCGCCTGGCAGGTGACCCAACTCGAACTCGTGCGGCTCGCGCACATCGACGAGCAGCAGCCGCGCACGGTCAGGCGCGGCTGGCCCGCTCAGCAAGCCGTGCAGCTCGCGGGGGGCAAGCCGGCGCACGCGCTCGAGCGCTCGAGCGGCCTCACCGGCACAGAGCTCACCCGGCTCGCGCGGCTCGCGGATGCTCGGATGCTCGCCGCACACCGGGCAGTCGGGGCGCCTCGCGACGCAGAACTCGTGGAATCGCATCTCGAGCGCATCGTAGGTGAGCAGCCGTCCCGTGAGCGGCTCACCGACGCGCGTGATGAGCTTGATGACCTCCGTCGCCTGGATGGCGCCGAGGACGCCCGGCAGCACACCGAGCACGCCCGCCTCCGCGCAGCTTGCGACGACTCCGTCCTCTGCATGCGGGAAAAGACACCGATAGCAGGGACCGCGGCCCGGCACGTAGGTGAGCGCCTGACCCTCGAAGCGATGGATCGCCGCCGAGACGAGCGGCTTGCCGAAGATCACGCAGGCATCGTTGACGAGATAGCGCGTGGAGAGCCGGTCGGTGCCGTCGAGCACCACCTCGTAGGGCTCGAGGACCGAACGTACGTTGCCCGAGCGCAGCTCGAGCGCGTGGGCAATCACGGTGATCTCCGGATTGAGGCTCGCGAGCCGCTCGCGCGCCGCCTCGGCCTTGAGCCGCCCGACGCCCGAGCTCTCGAAGATGACCTGGCGGTGCAGGTTCGAGAGCGCGACGTGATCGCAGTCGAGGATCCCGAGCGTTCCCACTCCCGCGGCGGCGAGGTAGAGCGCCGCCGGCGAGCCGAGCCCACCGGCTCCAATCACGAGCACCCGCGCGGCCTTGAGCCGTTCCTGACCGGCGAGCCCGATCTCACCGAGCGTGAGCTGGCGCTGATAGCGGGCGCGCTCGGCGCTCGAGAGCGTCATCAGCCACCGCTCAGCGCGCAGATCACGTGCACGGTATCGCCCTCGCGCACGGCAGCGGCGAGCCCTTCGGCCTCGCGGGTGTTGACGAAGAAGCGCATGTGCGGGCGGATGTGGTCCTGCTCGTCGATCATGCGGAAGCGGATTCCCGGAAAGCGCCGCTCGAGGTGCGCGAGCACCTGCTCGAGCGTTGCGCCCTCGGCATCCACGCTCGATGCGCCCGCGGTGTAGGAGCGCAGGGGGCTCGCGATACGCACGACGCACGCTGCCTTCATGTGCGAGTCCTCATCGATCTGTCCGCACGCCTCAGCCCACGTGCGTGACGGAGTAGATCTCCGGTAGATGCCGGGCGATGCAGCGCCAGCTCTCGCCTGCATTCGA
>JASHUC010000515.1 GCA_030040235.1 Gammaproteobacteria bacterium
GCCCCGGGACGCGGGGCGCCGACGCTCAGTTCCTCGTGAGCCCGGTGTCAATGCTCGCCCGAGCGTGGTTTCCCGGCTGGCGCAAGGGCGCCGGCCACGTCTTCTCGACGGCCAACGTCCTGCTTCATCCCGACAGTCGTGGCGAGGTGACGCTGCGCTCGAGCAACCCGCACGATCCGCCGCGCATCCGGCTCAACCTGCTGCAAGCGCCGGCCGATCGCGAGACGTTGCGCGACATGCTCAAGTTCGTTCGCAAGTTCTTTGCGACAGCGCCGGCCTCGGAGCTCGTGAGCGTCGAGCTGCTGCCGGGCCCTGCCGTCGCGAGCGACGCCGAGCTCGATGCGCACATCCGCCGATCGGTCGCAACGGCCATGCATCCGACGAGCACCTGTGCGATGGGCACCGACGAGCAGGCGGTCCTCGATGCCGAGCTCAGGGTGCGCGGGTTCGAGCGCTTGCGCGTGGTGGATGCATCGGTCATGCCGCGCATCGTCGGGGGCAATACCAATGCGCCCGTCATCATGATCGCCGAGAAGGCCTCGGACCTCATTCTCGGGCGGGCGCCCCTTCCCCCGGCGGACCTTTCCTAGCGCGGGCCCCGCGCCGCAACCACTTTGCCCGTCACGGGGTGCGGGTAGTGGAACGGCATGATGAAGGTCTCCGGCCAGACGGGCGGCGGCTCGCGCAGCTCATCGGGCCCGCGCGGGCTCTCGGGATAGGTCCCCGTGTAGGCGGAGACCATGAGCGGCTCGAGCGGAGAGTGCGCCCAGCCCTGCTCGAGCCGCGCCTGATAAACGATGCGGTAGTTGAAGAGCTTGATCTTCCAGAGGCCGTCCTCCTTGACGTACTCGTTCTCGTAGATCCCCGCCTCGAGAAACTGTGCGGGAATGCGCGGCGGAGCATCCTTCTTGCTCTCGTGGACGCCGGCCTGCAGGAAGCAGCGGAAGCGGCCCTTCGCTGTGGTGCGATCGGGGGCCACATCGACGATGTCCTGCGCGATGATGTGCTCGAAGAGCATGCCGTAGGCCGGCCCGTCGAGCCCCGAGGCGCCCCCATACAAGCGCCGCGCACCGCGCTTGCCGCGGAAGATGCCGTTCATGAAGTAAAGCACGGCATCCTCGGCGAAGAGATCGACGATCTCGGCAAACAGGCACTTGTCCATGTAATAGCCGTACTTGAACTGCAGGGTGCGCACCGCCTGGATGTCGGCGTGCGTGCCCACCTCGTGCCGCAGCTCAGCGAGCTCGCGCTCCAGTTGCTCGAGGCGGTGCGCGAGCGCCGGCTCGCGTCCGTCATCGCCGCTCAACGAGATTCTCCCGATTCGGCCGACAGACGCATCGCCTCGAGGTCATCGTCGAGCTCCATGTACCGACCGGAGAGCGCATCGTAGCGGCCCGAGGCGAGCGCGAGGCAGCGGCGCGCGCAGCGCACGAGATCGGCGTCGCGGTCGGGGGAATCCCGGCGGGCTTGGATGCGCCCGACCATGCCCGGAAGCCAGCGCTGCGCATCCTTTGAGTTCATCGTCTCTTCGGCAATTCCGGTGAACGCGAACCCGGGATCGATGGCGAAGATACTGACGCCGAGCCCCTTCGCCTCCGCGGCCGCTTCGGCCGTGATGCGCGTCTGCGCGATCTTGCCCACGCAGTACGCCGAGAGATACGGCGCAACCATGCGGCTCGCGAGGGCGGAGACGATGATGATGCGCCCCCGGCGCCGCTCGATCATCCCCGGCATGACGCGCCGCAGGTAGAGCATCGGTGCGCGGACGTGCACCTCCTGTGCGGCCCACCACAGCTCGGGATCGACCGTCCAGAGCGGTCCGAAGGGGCCGGGCACACCCGCGTTGCTCACGAGCAGACTCACGGGGCCGTGCTGGCGCTCGGTCTCACCGACGATGCGCTCCACGTCGCCCGGGCGAGTGACATCGCCTGCGACCGCGAGCGCGCGTCCGCCGGCGCCGGTGATCTCGGCCGCGACCGCCTCGAGCTCCGCGGCGGTTCGCGACGTCACGGTGACTGCCGCGCCCTGGCGCGCGAATTCGAGCGCGATCGCCTTGCCGAATCCGCCGCCCGCACCGGTCACCACGGCGATCTCACCTGCAAGCTGCCCGGCCATCGGTTACCTCTCGAGTGCGCTGCGGACGGGGTGACCGGGGTCAGTTTAAGCCAGATCGGGGCGCGACCGGGCGCGTTCGGTGATCTGGTAGAGTGATCGCCCCTTTGAAGGAACCCGCCGTCACGGGGACTCGCCCTCATGAGCAGCCAGAACGAACTCGAGGCGTTGCGGATCCAGGTCGAGCAGTTGACCGCGCATCTCGGCAGGCTGGAGGACGCGCAGGCCGTACGGCGCGTGCAGTTCGCCTACGGGTACTACATGGACAAGGGGCTCTATCAGGAAGTCGTCGACCTCTTCGCCGAGGACGGCGAGGTGCGCTTCATGGGCGGGATCTTCCGCGGCAAGAATCGCGGCGTGAAGCGACTGTACATCGAGCGGTTCCGCACCCTCTTCACGCACGGCCGAAACGCACCCGCCTACGGCTTCATGCTCGAGCACCTGCAGCTGCAGGACATCATCGATGTGGCGAGCGACCGTAAGAGCGCCCGCGGGCGGTTTCGCTGCTTCATGCAGGCCGGGAGCCACTCGAGCAAGCCCGACAGGGTTCCAACGCTGCCTCTGCAGTGGTGGGAGGCCGGCGTGTACGAGAATACCTACGTGTGCGAAGCCGGTATCTGGAAGCTCAAGATCCTCAACTACTGCCTGAGCTGGCAGGCCGATTACGAGCAGGGCTGGGCGCACAGCAAGCCCTACGAGGGACCGTTCTTCACCAAGACCTATCCCGAGGATCCCGGCGGTCCCGACGAGATCACCGCGGAGCGGCCGGCGTTCTGGCCGCAGACGGCCGTCGTTCCCTTCCATTTCCCGCATCCCGTCACCGGGAGGCCACATGAGTAACGCGACGTCGGGGATGACCGGGGCGGCAGCCGC
>JASHUC010000516.1 GCA_030040235.1 Gammaproteobacteria bacterium
GCGAGCGCGACGCTTTGCCTGCGGATTCCGAGCTGTCCGGACTCGATGCGCACGCTCTCGAGCAGATTGTCGATGAGCCGCGTCAGGCGCAGCGTGCCGCGCTCGAGCGAGAGCACGAGCTGCTCGCGCTCGGCGGGCCCGATCTGCTCGAGGCCATCGTGCAGCAGCTCGATCGAGGCGAGCTGCGCCGCAAGCGGCGTGCGGAACTCGTGCGAGATGTTCGCGAGCACCGAATCGCGTGCGCGCCGCACCGCCTCGAGCTCGCTCTCGTCGCGAATCACCTGCACCTGCAGGCCCTCGACGAGCCCCGAGCTCGTGATGATGGTCGTGCGCTCGCCGCGGCCGTCGGTCTGCAGATGCTCGACGGCGCGGGCGGTGCCATCGACGCGCGCCTGCAGGATCGGGCAGTGCTGCTCGCAGGGGCGCGCATCGGCCGCGCCGCGCGGCCGCAACACCTCGCCGCAGAAGCGGCCGACGGCCTGCGCCGGCTCCACGTTGAGCAGCTTGGCGGCCTGGGGATTGAGATAGCGGATGGTGCGATGGCGGTCCACCGCATAGACGCCCTCGACGATGCCCGAGAGCACGGCTTGCGCCTCGGCCTCGCGCCGGCGCAGCGTGCCGGTCAAGTCCACGAGATTGCGCCGCATGTCCTCCATGGTGCGTGCGAGCGCGCCCACCTCGGCGGCCCCGCCTGGCGGAATCGAGGTGGAAAAGTCGCCGTGCCCGAGCCGCACGGCGGCCTCGGTGAGCGCCTGGACGGGCCGCGTGACGTACTGGGCGAGAATGACTCCGGCGAGCACGGCGAGCACCGCCAGAATCACCGCGGTGATGAGCAGGTGATGGATGAGCCGCCGCGCGGAGCTGTCGATGTCCGCAGCAGGCAGGCGCACCTCGACGAGCGCGATGGCCTCGCCGGTTGCGGCGAACAGCGGGAAGCTTGCGGCGTACACATCGAGGGAATCGATCCGCTGCACCGCCGAGTTGCCGTCCGCAAGCCCGGCGGTGTGCAGCGCCGTGAGCGCATCCACCGGCGAGCTCGCAAAGACTCGATAGTTGAGCAACCGCACGGCAAGACCCACCCGGCGGCTCAAACGCGCGGCCATCCGCGCATCGAGCAGCCGGGCGACGAGCACCCGGGCGTTCGGATGACCCGTCACGGCGGTGAACGCCCCGAGCACCGGCGCGGGCGCCTGCGCGGGGTCGGCGAGAAAGGTCTGACCCTGCTCGGCGACCTCGGCGGCGATATCGTTCCAGGGAAGGGCCATGCCGGACTGGGCGATGACCATGCCGTTCTCGAGCACCGCGCACGCATCGATCACGTCGGCGGAGCAGAAGCGCCTGAGGAAGAGGGCGAGCTCCTCGGGGCGCCCCTCCATGAGAAGCCGCTCGAGTGTCGGGCGGTCTGCGAGCGTCCGTGCCTGCGTGAGGGCGTCCTCGCTGGCGCGCCGCAGATCCTCGCGGGCCATGGCTCCGGCGAGCTCTACGCGCGATTTGCCGCGCTCGTCGGCGAGATCGTGCAAACGGCCGATCGCGTAGGCCGAGATGCCGCCCGCGACGAGCAGCACGGCCGCCACCTGGCTGGCGACGAGCCACCACCCGAGGCTCGTCTTTGCCGGATCGAGGCGCAGTTTGGCGTATAGCCGGCGCAGGCGCTCGAGCATGTGCGATCAGCGCCGGTGGTAGCCCGTCCGCTCCACCAGCGTCTTGATCGTCAGAGTCAGCAATGCGAGGAGCGTGAGGAGAGAGGCCACGGCGAATGCGCCCACGAAGTTGTACTCGTTATACAGGATCTCGATGTGCAGCGGCATCGTAATCGTGGAGCCCCGGATGTGGCCGGAGACGACCGAGACCGCGCCGAACTCGCCCATCGCCCGGGCGTTGCAGAGAATGACCCCGTAGATGAGGCCCCAGCGCACCTTCGGCAGCGTGACCCGGAAGAAGGTGATCCACGCCCCGGCGCCCATGGTGATGGCGGCTTCCTCCTCGTCGTTGCCGAGCTGCTGCATGAGCGGGATCAGCTCGCGGGCGACGTAGGGGAAGGTCACGAACATCGTTGCGAGGATGATGCCGGGCAGGGCGAAGATGATGCTGATGCCGTGATCCTCGAGCCATTCCCCGAACCAGCCCTGCAGCCCGAAGAGCAGCACGAAGAGCATCCCCGAGATGACCGGGGAGACCGCGAGCGGCAGGTCGATGAGGGTGATGAAAAAGCTCTTGCCCTTGAATTCGAACTTGGCGATGCACCAGGAGGCGGCGAGCCCGAAAACGGTGTTGAGCGGCACGACCACCGCCGCGGTGATGAGGGTGAGACGCACCGCATCGCGGGTGTCGGGGTCTGCGAAGGTCGTGACGTAGGCGTGCCAGCCGTGCTCGAACGCGACGGCGAAGACGGTCGCGAGCGGTGCGAGCAGCAGCGAGGCGAGGAAGGCGAGGGAGATGGCGATCAGCGTCCAGCGCACGAGCACGGTGAGGAACGTGTCACCTCCCGGCCGGGTGGCGAGCTCATCGCGCAGCGCAAGGTGAATGCCGGCCGCCATCAGCGTGCAGCCGCGACCACGCGCCGCCGTCCCCAGGCGTGGATCAGATTGATCGTGAGCAGCACGACGAACGACATGACGAGCATGACGGCCCCGAGCGCCGCCGCGCCGCGGTAATCGAACTCCTGCAGATGGATCACGATGAGGAGCGGGGTGATCTCGGTCTTCATCGGTATGTTGCCGGCGATGAAGATGACCGAGCCGTATTCCCCGACGGCGCGCGCGAAGGCGAGCGTGAAGCCGGTGAGCATCGCAGGCAGTACCGTCGGCAGAATGATGCGGCGGAGCACGTAGGCGCGGCCCGCCCCGAGGGTCTCGGCAGCATCCTCGAGATCGCGCTGCACCTCGGTGAGCGCGGGCTGGAGCGTGCGCACCATGAACGGCATGCCGATGAGCGTGAGCGCCACGGTGACGCCGATCCAGGTATAGGCGACCTGTATGCCGGCGAGCGCGAGGTAGCGTCCGAGCCAGCCGTTTTGCGCAAACACCGTGGTGAGCGCAATGCCCGAGACCGCCGTGGGCAGCGCGAAGGGCATGTCGATGAGCGCATCGACGAGCTTGCGCGCAGGAAATTCGTACCGCACGAGGCTCCAGGCGATGATGAAGCCGAACACCAGATTGATGCCGGCGGCGAGAAACGAGGCTCCGAACGACAGGCGGTAGGATCCGAGCGCGCGGGCGCTCAGCACGACGTGCACGAACTCGGTCCACCGCATCGACCCGGCCATCAGCACGAGCGCGGCGAGCGGCAACAGCACGAGCGCGCTCAGGAAGAACGTCGTGAAGCCGAAGGTCAGCCCGAAACCCGGCAGGACGCTCGGTTGATGAAAGCGCTCCCGCATCGAGTCAGGCGAGCTTGAGCAAGTCGGCGGCGGCCGGCGCGCGCTCCTTGGCGAGCGCGGCGCTTCCGGGCTGATAGACGATGAGGAGCGGCCAGGTGGGACGGCTCGCAAGCGCTTCGAACCGCCGCCCGAGATCCCGCACATCGGAGATGCCGAGCACGAGCAGTTGATCGGGCGCGTCCGCGAGCCTTCCGGCGAGCTCGCGCGCGACGTCCCCGAAGCGCAGCTCGGTGCGCATGTCGAAGCCGTGCACGGCCTGCGCCTCCGAGCGCGCATCGAGCAGCGCGCGCATCCCGAGCGGGCGGCGGGCGCTCGCCGCCCCTTCCTGGGGCAGGATGCCGACATACACCGCCTCGGCCGAGAGGTGCCGCAGGAGGCTCGCGGAGACGGCGAGCGTCGCGCGCCGCGCGGTCTCGCCGACCCAGTGGATGAGGACTCGGCGCGGCGGGGGCGCATTGTCCGGCAGCACGAGTACCTCTTCGGCGCCCTGCTCGAGGAGCCGCTCGATGCTGGCGACGGCTCCGGAGCGCGCCGCAATGACCGCGGCTCCCATCACGATCGGGCTCGATTCGGAGGTCGCCTCGCCGGCGCCTGCGGGCGCCGCGGCGGATGCAAGCTCCGAGGCGGAGCCGAGCGCAGGGTCCACGTGCAAGGCGATGCGCGTCTTCATGCGCGTCGCGAGCTGGTTGAGCAGCGGCTCACGCGCGAGCGACTGCGCAAGCTCCGCGCTCGCGGCACAGGCCGTGAAGCTCGAAAGAGGCGTGGTGAGCACGTGGAGCCTGCGCACACCGAGCGTCACGTCCTGGCCGGGGGCCAGCGGGAAGAGCCGCTGCTCGTGCTGCGTGCGGCTCACCTCGAGGAACGGCTCCTCGGCCCCGTCCTCGGCGCGCAGCACGTGGGCGCTCGTCGCGGGATCGCCCAACCGCACGCGCAGCCGCTCGAGCGCACCGCTGAAGAGGATCTCACCGACGGTGCCCGCGGCCATGAAGGGCGACCTCAGCGCCTCGCGCGAGGGGGCGAGCTCGATCTCCTCGGGGCGCAGCACCGCGACGACCTCGTGCTCGCGGATGTGCTGCGCCGACTCCGCGCCGCGCACGACCACGGCGTCGGATCCGAAGGCGAGGCCGCGGCTGCTCTGGCGCGCGAGCATGAGATTCGCCGCTCCGAGGAAGGTCGCCACGAAGCGCGTTGCAGGCCTCGCGTAGAGGTCATCGGGCCGGCCCATCTCGAGCAAGCGCCCGAGATTCATGATACCGATGCGATCGGCGAGTGCGAACGCCTCCTCCTGGTCGTGCGTGACGAGCAGGGTCGTGATTCCAAGCTCGCGCTGTACCTGGCGAATCGTGCGGCGCAGCTCCTCGCGGATCTTGGCATCGAGCGCGCCGAAGGGCTCATCGAGCAGGAGCACCTCCGGCTTGTGAGCGAGCGCGCGCGCGACCGCGACGCGCTGCTGCTGGCCGCCCGAAAGCTGCACGGGCAGCCGATCGTCCATGCCCTCGAGCGCCACGAGGCGCAGCAGCTCGCGGCGCCGCGCCCGGCGCTCCGAGGCGCGTATGCGCCGCACGCGCAGCGCAAACTCGATGTTGTCGGCGACCGTCATGTGCCGAAAGAGCGCGTAGTTCTGGAACACGAGTCCCACGCCACGTTCGCGCGCGCCGACGTGCGTCACGTCGCGGCCGTGCAGCGCGATGCGGCCGTGGTCCACGCCGGTGAGGCCGGCGATGGCGCGCAGGAGCGTGCTCTTGCCGCTGCCACTCGGGCCGAGCAGCACGAAGAACTCACCATCGCCGATGTCGAGCGACACGTCGTTGACGACGGTCGATCCCTGATAGCGCTTGGTCACCTGATCGAGGGTGATGGACATACGGGAACATCCTAAACGGCGGGATGCCCCCGGTCAGCCGCGCGCTGGTTATAAAGCGGTTATGGGGTCGGCGGCGATCGTGCGCGGCGAAGGCGCGGTCACAATTTGGTTATAGGAGCCGCGAAAGCGGTTATATCGTCCACGGGGCGGCTCACCAGGGCTCGCCGGCCCGCTCCTGTTTGTAGCGCTGCAGCTCGGCATGGAGGCGCCGGAAGACGGGACCCGGCGAGCCGCCCCCGACGGGACGGCCATCGAGCCTGGTGACCGCAACGACTTCGCGGGTGGCGGCCGAGAGCCACACCTCCTGCGCACCGCGCAGTGCCTCCTCGGAAACCCGCGCCGACTCGCACGCGAGGCCGATCCGCGCGGCAAGCTCCTCGAGCAGCGTGCGCGTGGTGCCGGGTAAAACGCGCTCGGTGCGGGGCGGTGTTCTCACCACGCCATCGACCACCACGTGCACGGCTGCGGCGGCGGCCTCGGTCAGCTCCCCATTGCGCAGCAGAATCGTCTCCGCGGCTCCGGCATCGACCGAGAGCTGACGTAGCAGCACGTTGGCGAGCAGCGACACCGACTTGATGTCACAGCGCGCCCAGCGCGTATCGGCCGCGGTGATACAGGCGATTCCCCGCTCGAGGACCTCGGGCGGCGTGACGGGAAAGGGTGCGCAGAAGGCGAACACCGTGCGCGGCACGACGGGCAACGGCGCATGATTGCGCCCCCATTCGGCCCCGCGCGTGACCTGCCAGTAGACGTAGGAGTCGCTGGCACCGCCCAGGCCATTGCGCTCGATGAGCGTCGCGATCATCGTGCGCCACGCGCTCGCGGTCAACGGATCCTTCATGCCGAGCTCGCCGAGACTGCGGGTGAGCCGCGCACCATGCTCGCGGAAACGAAAGGGCCGCCCGCCATAGACGGGCATGAGCTCGTAGGCGCCGTCGGAATACAGAAAGCCGCGATCGAGCGGAGAGATGCGCGCCTCGCGCAGCGGCAGATACTCGCCGTTCAAATAGCAGATTACGAATGGCTCAGCCACGTGGCCTCCCCGAGCGTACGCTTTTCAGTCATATGTGAGGCGCGCATTGGCAATTCCGGCCTTCTGGAGCCGCGCGACGAGCTCATCATACTGCGTGACGCCTGCGACCGG
>JASHUC010000517.1 GCA_030040235.1 Gammaproteobacteria bacterium
GAGCCGCGCGAGCGCATCGAGCTCGCTCGCATCGCTGAAGGGCGCCGCGCACAGCACGGGGCCGAAGATCTCCTCCTGGAACACACCCATCCCGGGACGCACGTTCGAAAGGAGTGTGGGCTCGACGAAGTATCCCTCGCGCTCGATGCGTTTGCCGCCGGTCACGACTTCGGCGCCATCGCGCTCGCCTGCCCCGATGAAGCCCATCACCCGCTCGAGCTGCTTCTGGGAGATGATCGGACCCATGTCGGTCTCGGGTGCGATGCCCGGTCCGACGTTGAGCTTCTGCGCGCGCTCGACGAAGCCTTGAACCACCTTGTCGAACACTTGGCGATGCGCGAAGAGCCGGGTGCCCGCGGCGCAGAACTGTCCCGTCTTGAAGAAGATGGTCTGCGCGGTGGCTTGCGTGGCCGCCTCGATATCGGCATCCGGAAAGATGATGACCGGCGATTTGCCTCCGAGCTCGAGCGTCACGCGCTTCATGTTGACGGCGGCACCCGCGAGGATGAGCTTTCCGACGCGCGTCGAGCCGGTGAAGGAGATCTTGTTCACATCGGGATGATCGACGAGCGCCTGACCGGCCGCGGATCCGTATCCGGTCACGATGTTGACCACACCCGGCGGAAGGCCGAGCTCCTCGAGAAGCTCCCCGAGCCGCAGCGCCGAAAGCGGCGCGAGCTCCGCCGGTTTGAGCACCACGGTGCACCCGGTCGCCAGAGCCGGAGCGATTTTGTTGACCGCCATCAGAAATGGCGCGTTCCAGGGCGTGATCGCGCCGACCACGCCGATCGGCTCGCGCAGGGTGTACGAGAACGAGCGAGACTGCGGCGCGGCGAGCGCGGTGTGACCCGTGAGCTTGGTTGTCCAGCCCGCGTTGTAGCGCAGACTCTCGATCGCCATCGCAATGTCGATGTTGCGCGTGGAGCGCACCGGATTGCCGCCGTCGAGACTTTCGAGGGTCGCGAGCTCATCGGCCTCGCGCTCGATGAGGTCGGCGAGCCGGTAGATGAGCCTGCCGCGCTCGGCATGGCTCAGGCGAGGCCAGGGGCCGCTCTGAAAGGCCTGGCGTGCCGCTTTCACCGCAAGATCGATATCTGCCGCCTCTCCAGAGGCCACTTCGGCGAGCGGCCGGCCCGAGGCGGGGTCGAGCACGGTGAGCGTTTCACCCCGCTGCGCCGGCAGCCACTTGCCACCGATCAGCAGGCGATGGGGACGCTGGAGAAATCCGGAGCGCAGCGCATCGAGTCGCGTGGGCAGGGAGGCGGCGGCAGCGTTCACGAGGAGCTCCTGGCGCGGTGGCCATTCGCGATGAGCGAGGGCCCCGGACTCTACGGCAGCGAACGCTGCGCCCGCAACTCGCGAGCGCTAATGATCACAGAGCGACACATCTCCGCTGAGCGTGTTGACCCGGACGCTCGCCCCGCCTTGGCCGAGGGTGCCGGTGAGGTGCTTGCCGGGTCCGAACTCGCTGTTGCGCTCCGCCGGCTTGCCGAAGCAGTCGTCGATATCGCCGCTGAAGGAGCGCACCTCGTACGTGTACCCGGCCTGTGCCGCATCGTGGAGCTTGACGTCGCCGCTCACCGACTGCGCTTCGAGCGTGGCGCCCGTGGCCAGGCGGCCGGTCAGGGTGATGTCTCCCGAGGTGGTGTGCAGGTGGACGTTGTTCGCGGGGGAGAGCGCCGCGACCAGCTCGCCGCTGACCGTCGTCGCATCGAGATCCCCCGCGGTGTTGTCGAACCTCACGTCCCCGCTCACCGAGCTCACACGAGAGTGTCCGGCTTGGGCGTTTCCGTGCAGATCGATGTCGCCGCTCACGGTTTTGACCTCGTTATCCGCCCCGCTCAGATCGGCGGTGACGTCTCCGCTCACCGAGTGCAGGCGCTGCGCGCCCGTCACGCCTCGCGAGGTCACATCGGCGCTCACCGCCGCGACATCGAGCTCGCTGGCACGCGGCACCCAGACCTGAAGATGTGTCGAGCCGTGCATGAACCCACCGAACCACGAGCCGCCCTCCTCTCCGAGGACGCGCACGCTCACGTGTCCCCGCTCGCTCGTCACCTGCACTTTTTCGCCGCCGCTCACGTTCGCCTTCACGCTCACCTGCGGCCGGTCCCAGCCGGTGATGTCGATCGAGCCGGCGACATTGCTCACGTCGACCTCGCCGCGCGGATCGGCGGCGACGGTTTGATCGAAGGAGGAGGCGGCGAACGCCGTCGTGGCCGCGCCTGCGGCGATCAATCCGGCCCATAGCAAGCACCTGCGCATAGTCAGATCTCCCCGCCGCCGGCGCTCGCTTCCTGTACGGTCGTCAGCACGCGCATTTCGTCCTGGTAAGTGTCCACGAGCATCTCCTGCAGCAGCGCGTTGCCGGGCTCGCGCCCGAGCGCCGCCTGAATCTCGCGCATCGACTGGTGGATGGTCGCGAGGCTCGCCAGCACCTTCTGCCGTGTTTGAGGCGGCAGCGCGGCGAGGTGGGCATTGAGAGAATCGAGCAGCTGCGTCCGCTCGCGCAGGTAGCGCGGATCGCGCACGAAAGCGGCCGGCAGCATCTGCGAGGAGGCCGCGGTGCTCGCGGAGCTGCCCTCGCGCACGCCCGGCAGCAGGCCGCGGCCGATCAGGATACCCACGGCGACGGCGGCCACGAGCGCAGCCGCGGTCGCCAGGTAGCGGGCATTCGGCACGGGCAAACGCCGCAACGCCCTCGGCCGCGCCTCGGGCGCCAGGCGCTGCTCGATACCCGGCCACAGGTCGCGGGCCGGTGCGACCTCGAGCGGCAGATCGCGCAGGGACTTCACCTTGGATGCGCCGCGCTCGTTCATGGGCCAATCTCCGGATTCAGCTTGCGGCGCAACAGCGCGCGCGCCCGATGGAGCTGCGCCTTGCAGGTGCCCTCGGCGACGCCCAGCATCTCGGCGGTCTCGGCGTGCGAGTACCCGTAGATCGCCGAGAGCACCAGCACCTCGCGCGCCCCATCCGGGAGCTCCCCCACCGCAGCTTCGATCTCGCTTACTTCGACGGGCGTATCCAAAGTCCACTCCATCTCGTCGGGCTCATCCGGCTCGGTTTCGCTTCGCGCCGGCTGGACCATCCAGGCGGGCCGCCGACGGCGCGCGAGCACGACGTTGACGGCGATGCGGTGCAGCCACGTCCCGAAGGCGCTGCGCGTCTGGAAGTGCTCGAGGCCTCGCCAGGCATTGATGAAGGCTTCCTGAGCGCAATCCTCGGCGGTCGCCGGTTCGCGCGTGAGTCGCAGACACAGTCCGTAAACCTTTCCAACGTGCTCCCGATATAGCCGCTCGAACGCTCGCACATCGCCACTTCGCGCGCGCTGCACCAGCGCCGCCTCCCAATCGATCCGTTCGCTCTGTGCAGCCGAAGTCATCCCGATACTTTAGACGTGACCCGATGCGGAGGGGTTTAAGCACCCCCGGCCCGCGGCTCGCGAGGACGCTGTGCGGCTGCGCCACAAAGGGCCCGCTCGCAGCCCTGAATTTGTCTCCCCGAGCAGACATATTCTGTTGGAACTTCCGGGGCCTGGGCGCGTCACTTGCTTAAGGAAGATTCGAGCTAGGGGATGTGGCGTGCAACACAAAACCGGATTTAGGCCGCGCGTGAGCCTTCCCGAGGTCGGTCTCGTCGTGGCGCGCTGGACGGCGGCAAGGGCGGGTGCCATTGCTGCGCTGTGGCCCGCGTCGCCGCGCCGGACGGATCGTTACCTCGAGGAATTGCTCATCGCCCATTCGCATTCGCTGGGCCGCAAGAGCTGAAGGCCCGCTGCCTTCACCATCTCACGACGGGTGGCAGGCTCATGAGGTAGGCCTCGGGGTCCGCATCGGTCGCGAACCCGAATTTCGTGCCCCGGTCGTAGACCAGGTTGAACTCCACGTAGCGGCCGCGCTTGTAGAGCAAGCGCTCCCGCGCCGCATCATCGAACGGCAGGTGCTGCCGCCGCGCCACGATGCGCGGATAAACGCCGAGGAAAGCCTCACCCACGCTGCGCACGAAGTTGAACTCGGCCTGCAGATCCTCGCTCGCGAGGTCGTCGAAGAAGATCCCGCCCACCCCGCGTGGCTCGCGGCGATGAGGCAGATAGAAGTAGCGGTCGCACCATTCCTTGAATTCGCGGTACGCGCCCGGCCGGTAGGCCTCGCAGGCTTGCTCGAGTGCGCGGTGGAATTCGGCCGTGTCCTCATCGAAGGGAAACGTGGGCGTGAGGTCCGAGCCCCCGCCGAACCAGCCACGGCTGGTGCACATGAAACGCAGGTTCATGTGCACCGTCGGAACGTAGGGGTTGGTCATGTGCGCAACGAGTGAGAGGCCGGTCGCGACGAAGCGCCCCTGCGAGGCCTCGGCACCCTGGAGCTGCGCGCGGCCCTGCGGGGAAAGCGACCCCCAGACGTGGCTCACGTTGACGCCGACCTTCTCGAAGACCGCCCCGCGCATCAGGCGGCTCTCTCCTCCGCCCTCGAGGCGGTGGCCGGCCGGCTTGCTCCACGAGCGCGCCTCGAAGCGCGCCGAACTCTCGAAGGCTTCGAAAGCCGCGCAGATGCGCGCCTGCAGATCGCGGAAATAGGCCGCGGCGGTCGGCGCGAACTGCGCGGCGCTCGGGGTCACCTCAGCGCCTGGCATGGGCGCTACGCTCGTGCACGTGATCGATCATGCGGGCGACGGCATCCGGATCGGTGTGCTGCCAGATACCGTGGCCGAGATTGAAAATGTGTCCCGGTTGAGAACCCGCATCCTCGAGCACGGCATCGACCTGCGCGATCAACTCGGCGGGCGGGGCAAACAGCGCGGCCGGATCGAGGTTACCCTGCACGGCCTTGCCGGGTCCGAGAGCTCTGCGGACGGTGCCGAGGGGCGAGCGCCAGTCAACGCCCACCACGTTCACGTCGAGCTCGGCGATCGCCTCCATCAGAGCGGAGCCCTGATTGGCGTAGTAGATGAGCGGCACCTCGAGCGAGCGCAGCGCAGCGAAGGTGCGCCGGGCCGCGCGCCAGGCGAAGCGCCGGTACTCGCGCGGGCCGAGGAGCCCCGCCCACGACTCGAAGAGCATGAGCGCCTGTGCTCCGGCAGCGGCCTGCGCCGCAAGATAGGCGGCCATGGCATCCGCGAGCCGATCGAGCAGGCGCTCGGCCGTTTGCGGCTGCCCGTACAGCAAGGCGCGCGCAGCCTCGAACTCCTTCGAGGGACGCCCACAGACGAGATAGCAGAGTAGCGTGAACGGTGCACCGGCAAAGCCGATGAGGGGCACCCCCCGCGGCGCTGCGGCACGCACCAGGCGAACGGCCTCGGTCACGTAGGGCACGTCGCGGGCCGGAACGAGCGCCGGCAGCGCATCGACCTGCGCCGGCGTTCGGATCGGGTGCCGCACCACCGGCCCGGGATCGAACTCGAGCTCGACACCCATGCCCTGAAGTGGAGTCATGATGTCGCTGAAGAGGATCGCCGCATCGAGCGGGTAGCGGCGCAGGGGCTGCAAGGTGACTTCGGCGGCGAGCTCGGCGCTGCGCGTCAAGGTCACGAAATCGACCTTCGCCCTGAGCTCGCGGTACTCGGGCAGATACCGGCCGGCCTGACGCATGATCCAGACGGGCGTGTAGGGGACCGGCCGGCATCGGCACGCTTGAAGAAAGACGGGCCCGGCGCCGGCACCGGCTGCCGATCCTGAGCCCCTCGCCCCTGCGGGCTCGCCCGTCGTCAAGGCTGCAGCCATCGGCACATGTCCGCAGCAAAGTAACTGATGATGAGATCGGCGCCGGCGCGTTTGATGCCGGTCAACGTCTCGAATGCCGCAGCGCGCTCATCGATCCAGCCGCGCGCGCCCGCCGCTTTGATCAGGCTGTACTCACCGGACACCTGGTATGCCACCACCGGCACCTGCACCGTCTCGCGCACCCGCCGGATCACATCGAGATACGGCCCGGCAGGCTTGATCATGACGAGATCGGCGCCCTCTTCGACGTCGAGATGCACCTCGCGGAGCGCCTCGCGCGCGTTCGCCGGATCCATCTGGTAAGAGCGGCGATCCCCAAAGGCCGGCGCCGAGTCCGCCGCTTCGCGGAACGGACCATAAAACGCCGAAGCGTACTTGGCCGCGTACGAGACGATCGGGGTCTCCAGGCAGCCGTTGCGATCGAGGAGCTGGCGAATCGCGAGCACGCGCCCATCCATCATGTCGCTCGGGGCGACGGCATCCGCGCCGGCGCGCGCATAGTTGAGCGCGACCTGCGCGAGCGTCTCGACGGAGGTATCGTTGTCGATGCGGCCTCCGGGCAGGACGTGACCGCAATGGCCGTGATCGGTCGCGCTGCAAAGGCACACGTCGGTCCACACGCTCAACGCCGGGCAGGCGCTCTTGATCGCCCGGATGGCGAGCGGCACGAGCCCCTGTGGATCGAGAAAGGCCGAAGCGCGCGCATCCTTCTGCGCGGGCGCGCTGAAGAGAATCACCGCGGGCACGCCGAGTGCCGCCACCCGCTTGGCTTCCTCGACGCTCTCGTCCACCGAGAGCTGGGCGATGCCCGGCATGCTCTCGACCGGATGGCGCACGCGCTGTCCGGGCACGAGGAAGAGCGGATAGACGAAGTCCTCGCGGCTCAAGCGAGTCTCGCGCGTCAGGCACCGCCAGCTCTCCGACTGGCGAAGGCGTCGCGGTCTTTGAATGGGAAATCCCATGATCGTCACCTCGGGTGCAAAACCTGATGCGTCGTCGCGGCCAACCCCTCGAGCGTCGGCGGCCGAGCGAGGACGGCCGGGAAACCGCGCTCCGCGAGCGCCTGTCCGGTCGTCGCCCCGAGCGCAATCGCGGCCGAGGAGGACAGGAGCCGCTCGAAGTACTCGTGCCCGAGCGCCTGCTCGAGCTCCTCCACGCACGAGGGACTCGTGAAGGTCACCGCCCCCACGGCCTCGCGCTCGATGGTTGCACGACAGGCATCGACATCGAGTGGCGCGGCATCCGTGCGATAGGCCTCGACCTCGAGCACCTGCGCGCCGAGCCGGCGCAACCCGGCCGGGAGCACGGGCAAGGCACGAGAGCTTCGCGGGAAGAGCACTCGCGTCCCCGGCCGAATGAGCGGACCGAGCGCTGCGAGGAGGTCCGTGGCACTCGCCTGAGGAGGAACCACCTCGGGGGCCCAACCGCATGCGCGGAGCGCAGCCGCGGTGCTCGCTCCGACCGCTGCAACGCGCAGCCGTTCCGGTCGAACCGGGAGCCGGCCCGTCACGGGCTCCACGGCATGACGGCTCGTGAACACGATCCAATCGAGGCGCGAGACTTGCGCGAGCGCCGCCGCGAGGGGCGCGGGATTTTGAGCCGGTGAGATGCGCACCACGGGCCACCAGAGCACCTCGAGCCCGAGCTCGCGCAGCCGTGCGCTCAAGGGGCCCTCGCGCGGCTCATCACGGGTGACGACGGCGGCGCGCGTCACGGCAGTTGCACCGTAGCCGGCGAGCGCTGCTGCTCGATGATGCGCCGGGCCCCCTTCGCGAGCAGCTCTTCCCCCAGGCGCTCGCCGAGCTCCGCGGCACAACGTTGCGCAGCCATCGCATCCTGCGGAAGCGCCGCCTCGGAGCTCGCCGCCACGGTGGCGGTCCCATCGAGCGAGCACGCGAGCGCCCGCAGGCGAAGCCGATCCACCTCCGCGCGTGCGAGCGCCCCGAGGGGGATCTGGCAGCCGCCCTCGACGCGCCTGAGGAGTGCTCGCTCGGCGAGCGTTGCCAGGCGCGTCGGCAGGTGATCGGCCGCGGCGAGCCAGCGCATCGAGCGTTCATCATCTGCGCGGCTCACGACGGCGATGGCGCCCTGCGACACGGCCGGCGTGAAGTCCTCGGGCGAGAGGTACGCGCTCACGTGCCGCTCGAGCCCGAGGCGCTTGAGGCCCGCAGCGGCCAGGATGATCGCCTCGAACTCCCCGCGCTCGAGCCTCTGGAGGCGCGTCGGCACGTTGCCGCGCAGCTCGAGCGCGGCGAGGTCGGGGCGCAGCCGCGCGAGGAAGGCGCGGCGGCGCAAGCTGCTCGTGCCGACCCGGTCACCGCTTCTGAGCTCCCCGAGACTCGAGGCGGAGCGTGCGAGGAGCGCATCCCGCGGATCCTCCCGCTCGAGCACCGCCGCAAGAGCGAGCCCCGGATCGAGCGTCGTCGAAAGATCCTTCAGGCTGTGAACGGCGACGTCCACCTCGCCGGCGAGAACCGCGCGATCGATCTCGCGTGTGAAAAAGGCACGCCCGCCGACCTGCCACAGCGGCACCTCGGTGCGCACGTCGCCCTCGGTCCGGATCGGTACCAGCTCAACCGGCGGTGCCCCCGCTTGCATCCGCAGCAGCTCGGCCACGCGGTTCGCCTGCCACATCGCAAGCTGTGAGGCGCGCGTCCCGATCCGCAGGGGCCGGGCCGCGCTCAAGCGTCTTCTCCCGACTCGAAGCGGTAGCCGACGCCCCACACGGTGAGAAAGTGCCGCGGGTTCGCCGGATCGCGCTCGAAGCGCTTGCGCAACCGCAGAATGAAATTGTCCACGGTGCGCGTGGAGGGAAACACATCGTAGCCCCAGACCCGCTCGAGCAGGTCCTCGCGGGAGACGATCTCGCCGGGCTTCTCGGCGAGCACCTTGAGGATCATCGCTTCCTTCTCGGTGAGCTCCTGCACCTCCCCGGTCCACGAGCGGCCGCCAAAGGTGCGAAAGTCCACCTCGTTGCCGCCGAAGCGCAGCGTCGAGGCCGCCGCCGCGGTGCTCGCCGTGTACCAGTCCCAGCGGCGCAGGATCGCCCGTATCCGCAGCAGGAATTCCTGCAGATGAAAGGGCTTGGCGAGGTAATCGTCGCCGCCCGCCTCGAGACCGCGGACCCGATCGGCGGGATCGCCGCGCGCGGTGAGGAAAAGGACGGGCGTCATGATGCCGCGCGCGCGCAGTATGCGGCAGACCTCGAAGCCATCGCGCCCCGGAAGCATCACATCGAGCACCAGCAGATCGCAGCGCTCGCGCTCGAACCACTCCACCGCGCGTTCACCGTCGTGCACCATATCGACGGTGAAGCCCTCCGCACGCAGGTTCTCCGCGATCCCTGCGGCAATCGCGGGATCGTCTTCCACGACGAGGACTCTGTAGGGAGAATCGCTCACGAGAGCTCCGCCGCCGGCCACACGAGCACGAACTCCGCGCCGCGGCCGAGCCCCTCGCTGTGTGCGCTCACCCGCCCACCGACGAGCTGCATCAGGCGCTTGACGATGTAGAGCCCGAGGCCCGTGCCGTAGTAGCCGCCGCCGGCGCCGGCATTCAACCGCGAGAACCTCTCAAAGAGG
>JASHUC010000518.1 GCA_030040235.1 Gammaproteobacteria bacterium
CCTCGCGGCTGCCGAGCGCCGTCAGAAGCTGTGTGCGCTTCTCCCACCACCATGGGGTCGCCCGCACCGCCGGCAGCGGCGGCTGCGCGAAAAGCTCCTGCCACGTGGGCCCGAGCACCCGGTCGCCCGGCACCGGCCGGATGAGCAGCTCATGGAGCTGATCGACCAGCCGGTCGCCCTGGCGCTCATCGACGACGAAGGTGAAGTTGAGATCGTTGGCCGCCTGGCTCACCAGATAGATTTTCTGCTCCTCGAAGAACTCGAACGCGCCGCCCAGCTGGTGCAGGATCGCGCGGATGTTGCGCCCGACGAGGCTCACCGAGGCGCAGGGCGCGATCACCTGCACCCGGCAGAGCCTGCCGAGATCCGCCACGAGCGCATCGAGGAGGCCCTGCTCGAGGCTGTTGGCCGCCGGATCGAGGGTGACTGAGACGTTCGTCTCGGAGGTGGAGACGAGATCGACCGACAGGCCATGGCTCTTGAAGACCTGAAAGGCGTCGGCGAGGAAGCCCACCTGGTGCCACATGCCGGGGGTCTCCAGAGCGATGAGGGTGATGCCCTTCTTGATGCACACCGCCTTGACTTGGGCGGCATCCGAGTCTGCCGCGGCACTGATCAGCGTCCCTTCGAGATCGGGGTTCTGGGTGCAGTACACGTGCAGGGGGATTCGGTACTGGCGCGCGGGCAGGATGCAGCGCGGATGGAGCACCTTCGCCCCGTTGCTCGCGATCTCCTGCGCCTCGTCGTAATGCAGCGCCCGCAGGTGCCGCGCGGTCGGCGTCGAGCGGGGATTGGCGCTGAACATGCCCGGCACGTCGGTCCAGATCTCGAGCCGGCGCGCGCGGAGCTTGGATGCGAGGTAGGCGGCCGAGGTGTCCGATCCACCCCGCCCGAGCAGGACGGTGTTCCCCTCGGCATCGCTTGCAATGAAGCCCTGGGTGATGAGGATTGGGGCGAGCGGGGCCAAGCGTTCCTCGAGCACCGGATCGGGCGCAAAGCCGCAGGTTGCCGAGAGCACGCTCGCCCTGGCGGAGGCACCGCGGCGCGCTTCGGCCGACAGGAGGGTACGCGCGTCCACCCATTCGACCGGGAGCCCATGGGCCTTGAGGAAGCGCGCGCCGAGTTCGGTCGCCATGAGCTCCCCTGCCGCCATGGCGCGTGCACGGATACGGTCGCTCACCTCACCGACGAGCGCAACGCCGGCGGCGATCTGCTCGAGCTCGGCGAAGTGGCGCTCGAGCTCGGGGCCGGCATCGATGCCGAGCTCGGCGGCGAGCTTGCGGTGGATGCCCTCGATGCTCGGCAGGACCTCGCCCTGCGAGCCCCTGAGCGCCGCCTCTAGAAGTCGCTCCAGGCGGTCGGTGACTCCGCTCAGCGCCGAATGCACGATGAGCACGCGAGCGCCGCCGCTCGCGCGCGCGGCGACGATGCGGGCCACGTTACGCCAGTTGGTCAGCGATGAGACGCTCGTGCCGCCGAACTTGAGCACGTACCACGCTGAATCCGTGGGTGCCACGCTATGGTTGCCTCGCTGCGACGCTCCGGGCTCTGCCAGGGTGCGTGGCTCGAGCCCCTCCGATGCGCTCAAACCTCGTCGTCGAAAATGTCGCGCAGATCCTTCTCGAGCTTGCGATCGGCGAGCACTTCCTCGAGCTTGCTCCAGGCAGCCTTACCCCGCTTGCCCTGGTTACGCGCCCGCTTGTCCACCCGGTCGAGCAGACGGTCGTACTCGTTGCCGTCTTCGGGCGGAGTCAGGAACTCATCGTCCAGATCGAAGCTTCCGTTGTCGCGTTCTGACATCAGTCGAGGCTTAATTTTCCGAGTATAATCAAAGCGCAAGGACTCTCTTGGCGCCTGGCAAGAGCGCGAACTATAGCCGATTCGCGCCCGCAAGCAAGTCCTCGTCAGGAGCCGGTGTGCACCGTCACCGGAGCGCCTCGGCCGACCCCCAGGGTGCCGGCGGCGCTGCCTTCGCGCTCGGCAATCTCGAGCACATCGAAGGAGTTGACGAGCGCCAGGAGCTCCCCGGGTTGGCCCTGCCCGTAGGTACGCCGCAGCCTCAATGTGTGTCCGGCGATACGCACCTCGAGGTGCTCGGGGGCCGGAAGCTCCTTCCCCTCGATGTCGGTGATCAGATTGCCGAAATGGTCCACCGTGACGACCGAGCCGGCAAGGACACACCGCCCGGCGCCGGGATCGGCCATGAACCGCTCGGGGGCACCGCTCACCACGTTCGGCCCGAGCCTGCCATCCCCGAGTCCCTCGGGAGCCATGCGCCCGGAGGCAAGCTCCGCGGCAAGCGGGGCGAAGATGTCCCGTCCGTGAAAGGTGGCGCTCACACGATCGATTCCGAGGGCGGCGAGGCGGGCGGGTGCGAGCTCGACGGTCTCAGCATCCGGATGGCGCGCGCAGATCGGGGCGAGCAGGCCGTTGTCGGGCGCGAGCAGCGCGTGTCCGGCCGCCACGGTGCACACGATGGCACGCTCCGTGCCGACGCCGGGGTCCACGACCGCGACGTGCACGGTCCCCGCCGGAAAATACTCGAAGCAGCGTGCGAGCCAGAACCCGGCCTCCCGCGGCCGTTGCGCGGGCACTCCATGCGTGAGGTCCACGATGCGGGCCGCCGCGAAGCGCGAGAGGATCCGGCCCTTCATGACCCCGACGAAGGGGTCCTCGAGCCCGAAGTCCGTCGTGAGCGTGATCACGCCCGAGGCCTTGAAGGCGATCATGCGCGCCATTATGGCGAAGCCTCGCGACCCCGGGGGCCTCGCCCCTCGCGTGCTCAGGCGCGGCCGCCGCGCTCGGCGCAGGTCGCGCAACGGCTGGTATCGGGGATGGCTTGCAGACGTTCCGGCTCGATCGGCTCGCCGCACCGCATGCAAACGCCGTAGCGGCCGTCGCGCAAGCGCTGCAGTGCGGCGTCGATGCGCTTGAGCTCCGCATCCGCCGTGCGGCTCAGCGCACTCAGCAGCCCGTTCTGCTCGCTCTGGGTCGCGACGTCGGCGTAATCGCCGTTCGACAGATCCGGCTGCTGGCGCAGCCCCGCATTCGCACTCGCCTCGCGCGAGCGAAGCTCATCGCGCCTCGCAAGCAGGCGTTGCTTCACAGCCTCGTTGTCCACGGGTGAACTCCGGTGTTAAGCCGCGACGCGCCGCGCGCCGGTCCCCTCGAGCGCGGCGGCGAGAACCTCCTCGATGCGCTCGGCCCACACGAAGTGCAGGCGCTGGCGGGCGCTCTCGGGGATCTCCTCGTAATCGCGCCGGTTGCGGGCCGGCAGGATCACCGTGTGAATGCCGGCCCTGGCGGCCGCCACCGTCTTCTCCTTGATTCCTCCCACGGGCAGGACGAGACCCCGCAGGCTGATCTCGCCGGTCATCGCCACATCGCTCCGTACCGTCCTTCCCGAGAGGAGCGATGCCAGCGAGGTGAAGATCGCGACCCCGGCGCTCGGTCCATCCTTCGGGATGGCGCCCGCCGGAACGTGGATGTGCAGATCGATCCTGTCGAACCCGGCCGGATCGACGCCCAACCGCTCCGCCTGCCCCTTGACGAGCGTGACGGCCGCCTGCGCGCTCTCCTTCATCACCTCCCCGAGCTGACCGGTGAGAATGAGACGTCCGCTTCCGGGCACGCGGCTCGACTCGACGAACAGAATGTCCCCGCCGACCGGAGTCCAGGCGAGTCCCGTCGCAACGCCCGGCACGCTGGTGCGCATGGCGATCTCGCCGTGATAGCGCGGAGCGCCCAGGATGCGTGCGACCGTCTCGGCTTCCAGCTTCGCCGTGCTCTCACGGCCGGAGGCGATGTTCACGGCGATCGAGCGCAGCACGGCTCCGATCTGGCGCTCGAGGCTGCGCACGCCGGACTCGCGCGTGTAGTCGGCGATGATGCGCGCGAGCGCCTCGTCGGTGAGCTCGACCTGCCCCCCCGTGAGCCCGTTCGCGGCGAGCTGACGCGGCACGAGGTAACGGCGCGCGATCTGCAGCTTTTCCTCCTCGGTGTAACCGGTGAGCTCGATCATCTCCATGCGGTCGCGCACCGGGCCGGGAATGCCGTCGAGCACGTTCGCCGTGCAGATGAACAGCACCTTGCTCAGATCGAAGGGCAGGCCGATGTAGTTGTCGCGGAAGGTGGAGTTCTGCTCGGGGTCGAGTACCTCCAGCAGCGCTGAGTACGGGTCGCCCTGGATGCTTGCGGAGAGCTTGTCCACCTCATCGAGCATCATCACGGGATTGCGCGTTCCGGCGCGGCGCAGCGCCTGGATGATGTTGCCGGGGAGCGAGCCGATGTAGGTGCGCCGATGGCCGCGGATCTCCGCCTCATCGTGCACGCCGCCGAGGCTGACGCGCACGAACTTCAGGCCGAGCGCACGTGCGATGCTTTGGCCGAGGGAGGTCTTGCCGACCCCGGGGGGACCGACGAAGCACAGGATAGGGCTGCGGCCCTGCGGGTTGAGCTTGCGCACCGCCAGGAACTCGAGAATGCGGCGCTTGACCTTCTCGAGGCCGAAGTGATCGGCATCGAGCACTCCGCGGGCAGCCTCGATATCGAGGTTCTCCGGATCGAGCTTCGACCACGGAAGCGCCACCAGCCAGTCGAGGTAGGTTCGCACCATCGAGTGCTCACCGCTCGCCTCCGGCATGCGCTCGAGGCGATGCAGCTCGCGCTGCGCCTGCTCCTTCGCCTCCTCCGGCATTCCCGCCCGCTCGACCGCTTCCTTGAGCTCGTTCAGCTCGACGGAGGCACCCTCCTCATCTTCGCCGAGCTCGCGGCGGATCTGCCGCAGCTGCTCACGCAGCACCGCCTCCTTCTGCCGCTCGTTGAGCGCCTCGCGGGTCTTCTCGCCGATGTCCCGGGATAGCTTGAGCACCTCGATGCGCTTCGCGAGCGCGCCGATCACTCGATCGAGACGCGCCGATAGATCGAAGGTCTCGAGAATGGCCTGCTTCTCGGGAGTCTGCACGTCCGTCACGCTGATGACGAGATCGGCGAGCTGCCCGGGAGACTTGATCCCCTGGACGGTGCTCACGAGCTCTGCGGGAGTTTGCGGGAGCAGCTGCAACGCCTCGATGGCGCGGTCGCGCAAGTACAGGCCGCGCGCCTCGACTTCGCGACTGACCTCCTCCGGATCGCCGTGCAGGCTGACGCGCGCCCGCAGGTTGGCCTCCGAGGTGAGGAATTCGCGCACCTCGAAGCGTTGCTCGCCCTGACAGATGAGGTGATGCACGCCGTCAGGCGCGGTGACGAAGCGCAGCACGCTCGCCACGGTGCCCACGCGGTACAGGTCCTCGGGGCCCGGATCCTCTACCGAGGAGTCCTTCTGCAGCAGGAATCCGATGCGGCTGCGGGTGCGCACCGCCTCCTGCGCCGCCGCGGTAGAGCGCGGACGGCTCACGGCGATCGGGAGCACGACGCCGGGAAAGAGCACCGTGTCCCGCACCGGCAGGATCACGAGCTCCAGAGTGTCTTCGGCCATCCCGACTCCTTTGATTCGATGCGCACGATGCGCCCTACTCCTTCGTCAGCCGCAGCGTCAGGCAACCATCCGCCATGCAGCGCTCCCTCACCGTGTAGCGCCCCGTCGCCAGCTCGAGCTGGCGCTCGAAGCGACCATAGGGAATCTCGAGGCGCCGGACCCGCAGGGTTTCGAACTCCGGAGGCAGCGCGCGTTCCGCGCTCACGACGATGCCGCTCGGGGTCACCTGGACATTGACGCTGTCGGGCCCCACCCCGGGCAGCGCGATCGACACCAGGATCTCCGACTCGCTCTCGAAGATATCGACCGGAGGCTCCCAGAGCGGCTGCATGGAGCGCTCGCCTGCGAGGCCGAAGCGGCGATGCCGGCGCTCCGCCTGCTCGAGCGCATGCAATGCCTCGTCCCACATCCAGGCGATGCGATCAATGGAACTCACGCGGACCTCCTCCGCCGGCTCGACGGTCGCCGAGCCGACAATCTTTGTGGGGATGCAGCGCGGCCGTTACAAGGCCGCCGCGGCACCAAAGGCCGCGGCACAGGTGAAGCTCGCGGCGCGATGGGACCCCGGGAGTTGCGTGGGGCGATCAGCTGCGGGACGCGCTGCCCGGCTCGCTGGCTGCGACCGGGGCGGCCGAGGGCTCGGGCAGCACCGGGCCCGTGCGCGAGCACCCCGCGAGCGTTGCCTCTGGATAGAGATACCAATCCACGCAGCCGTGGACGACATCCGGATCGATTCCCGGGGAGGCCTGCACCGTAAGCCATGCCTCGTGCGCCGATCGAAAGGAGATCACGCTGTTCCCATGCATGAACATCCTCCACTCTGGTGCTCGCGTCGAGGGAGCGCGAGCATGACACCGCGCGCCATAGGTGTCTACGACGATGTGCGAGGCGCGGCGCGCCGAATTACTTGCGCTGGTCCTCGAGCCAGTGTTGCAGCTGATCGAAGGGCTCGGAGAACTTGCGCACGCCCTCGTCCTCGAGCTGCTGTGTCACCTGCGTGAGGTCGATTCCGAGCGCTGCGAGCTCGCGAATGACCTTGGGCGTCTCGGCTTGAAAGCTCGCCAGCCCCGCGCTGGCCTTGCCATGATCACGATAGGCCGAGAGCGTCTCGAGCGGCATCGTGTTCACGGTCTGCGGAGCAATGAGGTCCTCGACGTATTTCACGTCGCTGTAGCGGGCGTCCTTGGTGGACGTCGAGGCCCACAGCAGACGCTGCGGGCGGGCGCCGCGGCGCGCGAGATCACGCCAGCGCTCGGAGGCGACGATCTCGCGATAGCTCGTGTACGCCTGCGAAGCGAGCGCGGTCGCCGTGTGGCCGCGCAGCGCACGCGCCTCCCCTCGGCCCTGACCCGCGTGCTCGTCGAGGAGCCGATCGACGAGGGTATCGATGCGGCTGAGGAAAAAGCTCGCGACGGAGGCGACATTGCGGATGTCGGCCCCACGCTTGAGGCAGTCCTCGAGCCCCGAGAGGTACGCATCGGCCACCTGACGGTAGCGCGCGGGAGAAAAGAGCAACGTCACGTTGACGTTCACGCCCGCTGCGATGAGCGAGCGCACGGCGGGAAG
>JASHUC010000519.1 GCA_030040235.1 Gammaproteobacteria bacterium
GACCACGACATCTCCGCGGCCGAGGACCTTCCCGACCGTCGCGCTCGCGCGCTCGAGGGCGGTGAGGTCGGGACGTTTGTACCGGTCGATCGGCGTGGGCACGGTCACGATGTACACGCGACACGGCTTGAGGGCGGCAAGCTCGCTCGTGAACTCGAGCCGCTCTGCGGCGGCGAGCTCCGCGCGTGAGACCTCGAGGGTGCGATCGCGGCCCGCCTTGAGCTCGGCGACGCGGCCCGCCTTGACATCGAAGCCGACGGTGTCGAAGTGCTTGCCGAATTCCACCGCCAGGGGCAGGCCGACGTAGCCGAGCCCGACGACCCCGATGCGGCATTTGCGCAGGTTGAACACGCCCCTTCAGACCTCCCGGTAATGCTCGATCGAGCAAGTGCGGCGCATCTTACCCGCCGATGCCGGACGCTGCCGGTTGGGCCCGAGCTTTCGCCAGGCCCGCGAAGCCCGCAGCGCATTATGACAAGTACCCCCCGTGGCGAACGAGCCACGCGGGAGCGAGGCGGTGAGCCCATGGGCGCGGAAGTTGCTCTTGCCCTGCCCGACCTCGGCTCGAGGTCGCCCGCCGGAACAACGGAAGCCGAAGAAGGACGCGGATGACGGAGCCTCTTTTTTCCACGCGCAGCTCGCGCGTGACTCTCGTAGTGTCACTCCAGTTCCTGCTGCCACCGCTCGTTGCCGCGGCGCTGCTCTACATCATGTGCGCCGCCGATGGCAAACCGTTCACGGTGCTCCTGCATACCGTGGCGGCGGTGACTGCGATGCTGACGGTGCTCCTGCCCCGGGGACGCGCCAACGGCAACGGAGCCCCGCCGGCGCTCGCCCATCCCGCGGGGCCCGCGCGCTTCACCACCGGGCAGCTGCCGCTCGCCGCGCGTGTGGTCTTGCGTTGGATGGTGATCGTCGCGATCCTGCTCGGCATCGGCTACTTCACGCGCGTGTCGGGGACTTTCCCGCGCCGTATCTTTCTCGCCTGGGTGGTGGCAACGCCGGCCGCCCTCATCATCGTCAACTCGGCCGTGCAGGAATTCGCCCGGCGCCTGCTCTATGACCCTTCCGTGGCGCGCCGTGTCGCCTTCGTCGGCTGCAATGAGGCGAGCCTTGCGCTCGCGGAGCGCATGCAGCAGAACTGCGACCTCGGGCTTCGCGTCCAGGGGTTCTTCGACGATCGCAACCCCAGGCGGCTCGACACCAAGGACGGCGCGGCGCGCATTCTCGGCACGCTCGGGGAGCTCGCAGGCTACGTCAAGCGGCGCGGCATCGATGTGATCTTCATTGCGCTGCCCGTGCGGCACATTCAGCGCGTGGTCAACCTGCTCGATGAGCTGCGTGATACGACGGCATCGGTGTATTACGTGCCGGATATCTTCGTGTTCGACCTGATCCAGGCGCGCACCGGGGAAATCCTCGGTGTGCCGGTCGTGGCGCTTTGCGAGACCCCGTTCTGCGGTTACCGTGGCGTGGTCAAGCGCATCACCGATGTGGCCCTCGCAGCCGCGGTCCTGGTACTCGCCGGGCCGATCATGCTCGCCATCGCGCTTGCGGTGAAGCTCTCCTCCCCCGGACCGGTCCTGTTCAAGCAGCGCCGCTATGGCCTCGATGGCGAGGAGATCCTCGTCTACAAATTCCGCACGATGACCGTTGCGGAGGATGGTCCGCAGGTGTCTCAGGCGACGAAGATCGACCCGCGCGTGACGCGCCTCGGGCGATTCCTGCGGCGCCATTCACTCGATGAGCTGCCGCAGCTGTTCAACGTTCTGCGGGGGCACATGAGCCTCGTCGGGCCGCGTCCGCATGCGATCGCCCACAACGAGGAATACCGCAAGCTCATCAAGGGCTACATGATCCGGCACAAGGTCCCGCCCGGAATCACCGGCCTTGCGCAAGTGAACGGCTATCGCGGCGAGACGGCACAGGTCGAAGAAATGCGCGCGCGCGTCGAGTACGACCTCGAATATCTGCGGCACTGGTCACCGGCGCTCGACCTGAAGATCCTCGCCCTGACCGCGATGCGGCTGCTGCGGGACGAGAAGGCGTATTGACAGCTCACTAGATCTGGACGGATCCAGTAGTATTTAGTAGTATCCAGTGCTCCTACTGTTCGCCACGGTCCGGAGCGTCATGGAGCCACAGAATTTCGAGAAGCTCTCCATCACCTTGCCTGCCGAAATGGCGAAGGTGGTCCGTGAGAAAGTGAGCTCCGGCGGGTATGGCTCGGTGAGCGAGGTGATTCGTGAGGCGATGCGGGGTTGGCTCGAACGCGAGCGGCGCCTGGCTAGTCTCGATGCAGCCATCGCAAAAGGTCTGACCGATGCCGACGCCGGGCGTGTTCGAGCGCTCGAGGATGTGCGGCGAGATCTCACCGGGAGGTTTGAAGGTAAGCGCCGCAAATGAGGGTTGTCGTCACTGAGGCCTTAGTCTCAGCGCTGCTTGAACTCCTCCGGCGTCAGCTGATGGCGCGCGAGCAGCTTGTAGAAGTCGGTGCGGTTGCGCTTGGCGAGACGCGCCGCCTGGCTCACGTTGCCGCCCGTGATCTGCAGGATCTGCGAGAGGTAGCTGCGGGTGAACTCATCGCGCGCCTCATCGAAGGAGGGCAGCCGTCCCGGGCCGCCTCCGAGTGACTGCTGCACCAGCTCGACCGGGATGATCGGCGTCTGCGAGAGCGCGACGTTCTGCCGCACGACGTTCTGCAGCTGGCGGATGTTGCCCGGCCAGTCGGCCGTTGCGAGGAGCTCGACCGCCTCGGGCGCGTAGATCTTGCGCGCACCGCTTTCCTGCGCGATCTGCGCGAGGAAGTGCGCGACGAGCAGCGGGATGTCCTCGCGCCGCCGGTTGAGCGGGGGCA
>JASHUC010000520.1 GCA_030040235.1 Gammaproteobacteria bacterium
CCGGTGCCGGCCGGCCGCGTGGCGGGGAGCGCCGAGGAGGCGGTCCAAGCCGCCCGCGCTCTCGGGAGCTCGGTGTGGGTGGTCAAGGCCCAGGTGCATGCGGGCGGACGCGGCAAGGCCGGAGGCGTGAAACTTGCGCGGGACCTCGACGGGGTGCGGGCCGCGGCGGAGGGCATGCTGGGCCGGCGGTTGGGGACGCACCAGACCGGGCCGGAAGGGCTGCCGGTCGAGAAGGTCTACGTCGAGGCCGGCTCCGAGATCGAGCGTGAGATCTATGTCTCACTCACGCTCAATCGCGACCAGGGACGCATCGCGCTCATCGCCTCGGCGGCGGGCGGCATGGAGATCGAGGAGGTTGCGGCCAAGACGCCCGAGAAGATTTTGAGCGTCAACGTGCATCCGGCGGCGGGCTTGCAGCCGTACCAGTGCCGCGCGCTCGCCTTCGGCCTCGGGCTCAAGGGCGAGCAGGTGGGTGAGTTCCAGGCGATCGCGCTCGCTCTCTATCAGCTCTATCTCGCACGCGATGCGAGCCTCATCGAGATCAATCCGCTCATCGTCACCCGCTCCGGAGGCTTGCTCGCACTCGATGCGAAAATCAATATCGATGCCAACGCGCTCTTTCGGCAAAAGGAGCTGGCGGCGCTTCGCGACCCCTCCCAGGAGGACCCGATGGAGCGCCGGGCGGCCGAGCACGACCTCAACTACGTCTCACTCGACGGGGACATCGCCTGCATGGTGAACGGCGCGGGGCTTGCCATGGCGACCATGGACCTCATCAAGCTCCATGGCGGGCAGCCTGCGAATTTCCTCGACGTGGGTGGCGGGGCGACGAGCGAGCGGGTCACGGCGGCCTTCGAGCTCATTCTCTCGAACCCGAAGGTGCGGGCGATCCTCGTCAACATCTTCGGCGGGATCGTCCGCTGCGACCTGATCGCCGAAGGCGTCATCAATGCCGTGCAGAAGGTGGGGGTACGGGTTCCGGTCGTGGTGCGCCTGGAGGGGACGAACGCCGACCGAGCTCGCGAGATGCTGGCGCGGAGCGGCCTCACGATCGAGGCGGCGCGTGATCTCACCGAGGCGGCGCGCAGCGCGGTGGCGCTCGCCCGCAAGGGCGCCACCGGGGCTCTCGCGGCGAAAGGCGGCGCATGAGCATTCTCGTGGACAAGAGCACGCGGGTGATTTGCCAGGGCTTCACCGGCAAGCAGGGCACCTTCCATTCCGAGCAGTGCCTCGCCTACGGCACCCAGCTCGTCGGTGGCACGACGCCGGGCCGGGGCGGAGGTAAACACCTGGGGCTGCCCGTGTTCGATACCGTCGAGGAAGCGGTGCATCGAACGGGCGCCACGGCCAGCATGATCTATGTGCCCGCAGCCTTTGCGGCCGATGCGATTCTCGAGGCGGCGGATGCCGGCCTCTCGCTCATCGTGTGCATCACCGAGGGCATTCCGGTAAACGACATGGTGCGCGTGAAGGCGACTCTCGCCGGCCGGCCGGTGCGCCTCGTCGGCCCGAACTGCCCCGGAGTGATCACCCCCGAGGCGTGCAAGATCGGCATCATGCCCGGCTTCATCCACAAGAAAGGGGCGGTCGGGATCGTCTCGCGCTCGGGCACGCTCACCTACGAGGCGGTGTTTCAAACGACGAATGCGGGCCTCGGCCAGAGCACCTGTGTCGGGATCGGCGGGGATCCCGTGCGCGGGATGAACTTCATCGATGTGCTCGAGCTCTTCGAGCGGGATGGTGCGACCGAGGGCATCATCATGGTCGGAGAGATCGGTGGCGGGGATGAGGAGGCGGCGGCGGCCTTCATCGAGCGCTCCGTCACGAAGCCCGTGGTCGCCTACATCGCGGGGGTCACGGCTCCGCCCGGCAAGCGCATGGGACATGCGGGCGCGATCGTCGCAGGTGGCAAGGGAACGGCCGCCGACAAGTACCGCGCGCTCGAGGCCGCCCGCGTTCAGACGGTCAAATCCCCTGCCGAGCTCGGATCGAGCATGGCGAAGCTCCTCGGGAAGCGAACCTGAGACAACTCATTGTTTCTCAATGAATAACTCCAGGCTTGACGTCCAAACGCGAGTGCCCATACTGACGGCGAGCCCATGAACACTGTCTTTGCACCGAAGCGCGTAGCGATCAGCGTCGAGCGTTACCAGAAAATGGTGGCGAGCGGGGTGCTGACGAGCATGGACCGCATCGAGCTGATCGAGGGCGAGATGCTCACGAGGGCGCCGATCGGCAGCAAGCATTCGGCGACTACCACGCGACTCCATGAGCTGCTGGTGCTGGCGCTTGCGGGCTCGGCAACCGTCGTCGCCGGCGGCCCGATCAATCTCGGCGAGTTCTCCGAACCGCAACCGGATCTGATGATCCTGAAGCGCCGCGCGGACTTCTACAGCGCGAAGATTCCGGAAGCCCCCGACGCCCTGCTGGTGGTCGAAGTGTCGGACAGCACGCTCGCTTTCGACCAAGGCGTCAAGCGCGACCTGTACGCGAAGTTTGCCGTCCGGGAATACTGGATCGTTGATGTCAACCGGCCCCGGATCGTGACCCATCTCGACCCTGCCCGCAGTGCGTTCCAAGCTACGCGCGAGTACCTGCTCGGGGATACGGTGACGCCACAGGCGTTCCCGGACCTGAAGATCCCTCTGCGTGAACTATTCGTCTGACGGACTGGCGCGCGGTACGGCTGGGAAGACAACGTCAGGTCCGGGACGATCATGAGCGCGGAGCAACGGCTGCGGATCGGACTCGCGCAGCTCGATTTGCTGGTGGGCGATGTGCAGGGCAACGCCTCCCGGATCATCGAGACGGCGCAGAACGCTAAAGCAGCGCTCGCACCCGACCTCATCGCCTTTCCGGAGCTCGCGCTCTCGGGCTATCCCCCGGAGGACCTGCTCTTCCACCGCGGCTTGAGGCGCAAGGTCGATGCGGCGCTCGATGCCGTGCGAGGCAGCGTGCAGGGCGTGTGCCTCTATCTGGGCTACCC
>JASHUC010000047.1 GCA_030040235.1 Gammaproteobacteria bacterium
TGGAGCACGACAACGCGTACGACGTTGGCATGACCGGCGTGTTTGGCAGCCGCGGCGGCTACCATGCGTTGACCGAGTGTGACACCTTGCTGCTTCTCGGTTGCGACTTTGCGTGGCGTCAGTTCTATCCGAGTCGGGCAAAGATCATCCAGATCGATATCGATGGAGCCCATCTCGGCCGCCGTCATCCAGTCGATATCGCCGCGGTGGGTGACATCGTTCCTACGATTGAAGCTCTGTTACCCCGGATCAAAGTGCGCGAGGACCGGACGTTCCTCGATGCGAGCCTGGTTGAAGTCCGAGAAGCTGAAGCAACGCTTGAGCGCCGGGCGGTCGTGGGAAGCGGAGCCATTCACCCGCAATACGTCGCGGAGACAATCGCGGCGCAGGCGGCATCGGACGCCGTGTACACCGCTGACGGCGGCTCGCCCATGGTCTGGTGCCTGCGCCACGTGCCCTCGACGGGTACCAACCGCACGATCATCAGCCTCAGCCATGGCACGATGGCCAACGCAATGCCTCAGGCTCTCGGTGCGCAGGCGGCTTATCCAGGACGCCAAGTCATCTCGTTCTCTGGAGATGGCGGCCTTGCGATGCTACTGGGAGATTTGCTGACCACGATACAAGAGAGGCTGCCCATCAAGGTCTGTGTCTTCAACAACGGCGCGCTTGGTTTCGTGGAACTCGAGCAGAAGGTGGAGGGTCTGCTCGATGCTTACACCGATCTGCTCAACCCCAACTTCTCGCGCGTCGCAGAGGGCATCGGGATGTGGGGGCGGCGCGTCGAAAAAGCAGACGACTTGCAGGAGGCTGTCCGAGCCTGGCTCGAGACCCCGGGGCCAGCACTGCTGGATGTTGTTGTAGCGCGCAACGAGCTTGTGATGCCGCCAAAGGTTGAGGCGAGTCAGGTACTGGGGACGGCCCTCTATTCGGTAAAAGCCGTTCTGTCCGGCCGCGGAGAGGATGTGATCGATCTCGCGCGTGGCGCAATTGCACCCTAGCGAACAGTAGCGACGCCCCGAGATCAGAGGATTGGAGAGATGAGACCAATACGAGTAGGGCACATCGACCTCTCCTTCCACGATGCGAGCGCGAGGGAAGTAGAGAGGGTGCTTGCATCCTTCGGGCACACCATCGAGCGGTCGGCCGCGCCGCACGAGGAAATGTTCAGGCGCATGGGACGGCGCGAGGTCGACGTGCTTGTCTCAGCGTGGCTGCCTGCGAGTCACGGTGCCTACCTCTCGCCGTTCGAGCAACAGGTGCGGAAGGTGACTGTGCTGTACGAGCCGTACTGTATCTGGGGCGTTCCGGATTTCGTTCCCGAGGTGGCCGTCCGTACCGTACAGGATCTCCTGCGAGCCCCGGCTCTGGAGCGGATGGATCGACTCATCCAGGGCATCAATCCAGGGGCGGGGATAAGTCGCTTCTCGAAGGCAATTGTCCAGCAATATGGCCTCGCGGCGGCGGGATATCGCTTCGAGACAGGTTCAGAGGCTGAGTGCTTCGGTCGTTTCGAGCAAGCCGTCGCGGATGGGAAGTGGGTCGTCATACCACTGTGGCATCCTCAGTTCCTGCATCATCGATACAAGATACGCGCGCTTGATGAGCCGAGAGGCGTACTCGGAGGGGTCGATCAGGCGACCCTCATCGTGCGACGCGACGCGGAAGAGCTCATTGGGCCGCAGGCCCTCGCGTCCCTGAGCACGCTTCGTCTCGGCAATGCCAAGGTGAGCGAGCTCGACGATGCACTCCAGCAACCCTAGAAACCCGAGAGCACGACTTTCCCAATCGATCGAGCGCTCTCGATGAGGGCGTGAGCGCGCTTGAGATTCACGGCGTTGATCGGACCGAAATCGGCCTTGAACGTGGTTCGCAATAGCCCGGCGTCGACCAAGTCGGCAATCTCGTTCAGGATGACACCCTGTCGCGGCATCGTCGGAGTCTGAAACAGGGAGCGCGTGAACATGAGCTCCCAGTGCAACGCACATGCCTTTTGCTTGAGCTTGGTGATATCCAGGGGACTGGTCGGATCGTCAGTCAGTCCGAGATGGCCTTCGGGCGCGAGGATCTCGATTATCTCGTCGAAGTGCTTCTCGGTATGCGTCAAGCCCATGACATACCGGACGCCGTTTGGAGCAATCGGCCGAAGCTGAGGGACAAGCGGCTGGGTGTGATCCACTATGTGATGTGCGCCCATTGTCTCGACCCAGTCTCGCGTGTCCTGCCGGGATGCCGTCGCGATGACGATCAGGCTCGTAAGCCGGCGTGCGATTTGAGTTGCAATCGAGCCGACGCCGCCCGCCGCGCCAATGATCAGCAACGATTGTCGATCCGCTGACTTGCCGTACGGCACCCCGAGCCGATCGAACAGCAGCTCCCATGCGGTCAGAGAGGTCAGCGGTAGGGCAGCAGCCTTCGCGAAGTCGAGGGAGGCGGGTTTTCGGCCGACGATGCGCTCGTCCACTGCGTGAAATTGAGAGTAGGCACCTGGGCGATCGATCGCACCGGCATAGAATACTTCGTCGCCGGCCCTGAACAGGGTAGCCGCGGTTCCGACTGAGCGCACGATTCCAGCCGCATCCCACCCGAGTATCTTGTCTGTTCCGTTCGGGTCGACGCTCGCGCGCATCTTGACGTCGGCTGGATTCACAGAGATGGCCCGCACCTCGACGATCAGGTCGTGCGGCCGAGGCTCCGGCATCGGCAGCTCGACGTCGAGCAGGCTGTCGGGTTCCGTGATCCTTAACGGCCGACGATAAGCAACAGCTTTCATTCTTCCCAGCCTTCCCATACCGCGCTTCCTTGGGAGAGATTATACGGGGCGGGTTCGCCATGCCGTGATTTGGCTGCGAGGCGATCACGCCGTTTCACAACTCACCACAGCACTCGTTCCCGAGTCGCCACTATCCTAGAAGCTCCGGCATCCGCTCGGCGTGGGGAAAGGACACATGGTCGGGGCGCTCACTTTGAAGTCGGTCAGAGTCCGGGCGGTTCGGGTGCCGCTGCGGCGAGCCGTCATCGCCGCGATCGGCCGCTTTGATCACTGGCCTTTGGTACTGGTGGATGTCGAGACGAGCGGCGAGGTGATCGGGCACGGCTATGTTGCGCCCTACCGGGCGGCTGCCGTTCCCGCGATTGTGCAGGAACTGAATGACGTCGGTGCGGTGCTCGCTGGACAGCCCGTCGCACCAGTCGACATCTTCGAGGGCGCTCTGAAGGCACTAAACGTTGTGGGCGTCAGCGGCATCTCGATGATCGCGGCCTCGGCGATCGATATGGCCGTGTGGGATGCGCTCGCCAAGGAGGCGGGGTTGCCGCTCGCAGTGTTGCTCGGCGGGACCGTCGGGCCCCTGAGAGCCTATAACAGCAATGGACTATGGCGGCACGAAGTATCGACACTCGCTGCGGAGGCGCGCGTCCTTGCAGGGGAGGGGGACTTTCGAGCGATGAAGTTGCGGCTCGGAAACGAGCGCCTGGCAGACGACATCGCCGCAATTCAGGCTGTTCGGGACGGCGTCGGTGATGAGATCGATCTCATGGTCGATTTTAATCAGGCGCTCGGCTTGGGTGATGCCATGCGGCGCTGCCATGAGCTCGATGAGATGGGCCTCTATTGGTTCGAAGAGCCCATCAGCTACGACAATGTGCGCGGCTACGTACAGCTCGCGCAGAAGGTCCGCACACCCCTGCAGATGGGCGAAAACTACTATGGGCCGCGTGATCTCTTCACATTCCTCAGCGCCGGTGGCGTGCATTATGCGATGGCCGATCTCATGCGCATTGGCGGAGTGTCGGGGTGGATGAGAGCGGCGAGCGTCGCCGCGGCAGCGGGGATTCAATTCTCCAATCACCTGTATCCGGAGATCGCGACCCACCTGATGAGAGTCACGCCGACGGCGCACTGGGTCGAGTGGGTTGATTGGGCAAATCCCATCCTTGCCGAGCCACTGGTGCCGCTCGCGGGCCAGCTCCAACCGTCGAGCAGTCCCGGGACAGGCATCGCGTGGAACGAGGGCGCGGTCACGAAGTACCGCGCCAAAGTCTGAATGTCCCCGTCGAGCGGACGAGGCTGCGAATACTTCCCCTTAGGAGGAAATCATGTCCCAGCGCATGCCGCAATCTGATGCAACCAAGGGTTCAGCCAACGAAGGCCCCGCTGCGCGCCGTCCTTCTCTTGAGC
>JASHUC010000521.1 GCA_030040235.1 Gammaproteobacteria bacterium
CCCGGGTGAAGGGCGGGACGAGCGCCGTCACGCCTGCACCTGCGGCCCGCTGCTCACTCGGCCTTCTCGAGTATTCGCTCCAGCCGGTCGAGCACGCGCATGGCGGCGAACGCCTGCGCGACACTCGCATTCGGCTCGCGGCGCTCGCGGATCGCGGCGAAGAACTCGCGGTCCTGAAGCTCGATGCCGTTCATCGACACATCGACCTTGGAGACGTCGATCTTGTGCTCCTCGCCGTCCACGAGGTCATCGTACCGGGCGAGGTAGGTCCCGTTGTCGCAGATGTAGCGAAAGAAGGTCCCGAGCGGCCCCTTGTTGTTGAACGAGAGCGAGAGCGTACAGATCTTGCCCGAGGGCGTCCGCAGCAGAATGCCCATGTCCATCGCGATCCCGAGCGTCGGATGGTAGGGGCCCTGAACGGCGTAGCAGTCGGCGATCGTCTCGCCCGTCTGGTACATGAAAAGATCGACCGTGTGGCAGGCGTGGTGCCAGAGCAGATGGTCCGTCCAGCTGCGCGGCTTGCCCTGAGCGTTCATGTTGCTGCGCCGGAAGAAGTAGGTCTGCACGTTCATCTGCTGAATCGTGAGCTCCTGCGCGACGATGCGCTTGTGCACCCATTGATGGGACGGGTTGAAGCGCCGCGTATGTCCGGCCATGGCAACGAGCCCCGTCTCCTTCTGCACCTTCACGATCTGCTCGGAGTCGGCGAGCGTGTCGGCCATCGGAATCTCGATCATCACGTGCTTGCCGGCACGCATCGCCTCGATCCCCTGTCGAGCGTGCACCTGGGTCGGGCTCGTGATGATCACCGCCTCGACCCCGGGCTGACGCAGCCCCTCGGAGTAGTCGGTCGTCCAGTGGGGGATCTTGAATTTCTTCGCGGTCTCCTCGGTCGAGGCGGCCGAACCGCCGACGAGGCTCACCACTTCCACGCCGGCAATGTTCGCGATCGCCTCCAGATGCTTCTGACCGAATGCGCCCTGTCCCGCCATCAGCACTTTCATGACGTCCACTCCCTCAGCGGCTCTCCAGGATGATGTTTCCGACCGCGGTCGAGGAAGCCGGTATGTGGTAGAAGCGATGGACCTCCTGCACCTTCTCCCCGAGCGCGCCGCGCATGATGAGCCACATGACGAGCTCGATCGCCTCGGCGCCCGCATCGCGCAGGTACTCGAGCGGCTGAATGCGCACGAGCCGCTCCGGATCGCGCGAGAGCCCATCGAGAAAGCCCTGGTCGAACTCGGGGTTGACGAGCCCCGCACGCGGACCCTGAATCTGATGCGACATCCCGCCGGTGCCGAAGATGACGACCTTCAGATCCTCCTGCCAGGACGCAACCGCCTTGCGAATGGCCTTGCCGAGCATGTAGCAGCGGTGGCCGGTCGGGGCCGGGTACTGGATCACGTTCACGGCGAGCGGGATGACCCGGCACGGCCATTCCGGAGGCGTTCCACAGAGCAGCGTGAGCGGCACCGTGAGCCCGTGATCGACCTGCATTTCGTTCACGATCGTCATGTCGAACTCATCGAGCACGAGCGACTGCACGAGATGGGCGGCGAGCTCGGGATGCCCGTGCACGAGTGGCACGGGCCGCGCGCCCCAGCCCTCGTCTGCGATCGGGAAATCCTCGGCGCAGCCGAGCGCGAAGGTCGGAATGATCTTGAAATCGAAAGCGTTGACGTGGTCGTTATAGACCATGATGACCACATCAGGCTTGACCCGTGCCATCCACTGCTTGGCGGGCTCGTAGCCCTTGAACAGCGGGGCCCAGTACGGCTCGTTGGTCTTGCCGTTATCGACCGCGGCGCCGATCGCCGGGGTGTGCGAGGTGCCGACTCCTGCGATGATCCTGGCCATCAAACCTTCCCCGATCGCTCGGACTTCGAGCGCCAGCCCTGCGGAGAGCGGCCGCCGTTGAGCATCATATCGACGTACTGCTGCTCGGTCATGCCGGTCATCCGCGAGGCCATGAACTGGTAGGTCTTGCCATCCGTGAAGGCAAGCTTGGCGAGGGCGTAGGAGACGCCGCCGAGCTCGAGCAGCTTGTTCCAATCGCGCTTGAGGACCGCTTGGCGCTGCGCGTCGGTCATCTTGAATTTGAGTGTGTACCGGGACTCATCGGCAAGGAACTCCTTGCGGTTCGCGTCCTTCATCAGCGAGTAGAGGAACGCGTTCAAGTGATAGCCCTGCCGCGCCCGCTGGGCATCGAACACCCAGGTGCCGGGAATGTCCTCGTAGGGCTCGGCGGCCTGCTGGCACGCCGCGGGTTGCTTCTGCTCGCTCATGGTTGAGTCTCTGCCGTGAATCCATAGAGCCGGTGCGGGTTGTCCACGAGGATCTGCCTCTGCAGCGCCGCATCCGGCATGTAAAGCGGGATGAGGTCCACGAGGTCACCGTCGTTGGGCATGTGCCGGGAGATATTCGGATGAGGCCAGTCGGTGCCCCAGAGAATGCGGTCGGGCGCTGCCTCGATGAGCGCCTGCGCGAACGGCACCGCATCGGTGAACGGCGGTCCGGCGCTCGAGATGCGCTCGGCGCCGCTCACCTTCACCCAGCAGCGCTCGTTGTGGCGCAAAAGCTCCCGCAGCCGTCGAAACGGCTCCTGCTCGAGCCCGCCGCGCGTCGGCACGCGGCCCATGTGGTCGATCAGGAACACGACCGGGAGCTTCTCGAGGAGCTGCGCGTGCTCGACCAGATCGGCGGCATCGAAGTGCAGGTCCACGTGCCAGCCGAGCGGCCTCACCCGCTCGATGACCCGATGGAACTCGCCCATATCCGGCATGCCGCCGAGGTGCTTGACGAAGTTGAATCGCACGCCACGGCAGCCGCCGGCATGCAGCGCTGCGAAATCCCGCGCCGTGAAGGAGTCGTCCGCGTTGGCCACCCCGCGATAGCGCCCGCCGCTCTGCGCGATGGCATCGAGAATCACGCGGTTGTCGCGCCCATGGCAGCTCGCATTGACGAGCACGGCGCGCTCGAGCCCGAGGATGCCCTGCAGCTCGCGGAAGCGCTCGAGAGGAGCATCCGGCGGGGTGTAGCTGCGCTCGGGAGCGTAGGGATACTTGTCGCCGGGACCGAAGATATGACAGTGCGCATCGCAGGCGCCCGCCGGTGGGCGGTAGCGCGGCTTGTGAGTGTTCGGATCAGGTGCCTTGCACGTCGGGATCATCGTTCGTTACTCGGCCCGGCACACCTTCGCGGAGCGTGCAACCGGCTCTCTTCAATGCGGCTCGACGGGCCGATTTGTTATCGTAGCATGAGACCGTCGCTCGGGCTGTGGCTCGGCCGGGCGGCTTCGACCCCGCTCCACCGCTCGAGCCCCAGGGGAATCCGTATGACCGTCCCACACGCCGAACATGCGCCCTCCTCGCGACCGCCTCCGTCTGCCGAGCGGACCGATCCTGATCGCTTGCGCAGCGACTTCACGCTGCTCATCGACGGGGAAGGTGCCACCGG
>JASHUC010000522.1 GCA_030040235.1 Gammaproteobacteria bacterium
GCCGTTAGCGCGGCATTAAGAACTTCTCATCATCGTCCCCGAAGGGCCCGCCAGTGACCCGCCGCACACCATGATGCGGCCAAAGCGGGCAAAGGACACCCCTCGGGCTGCAACAAAACCGTCATCCCACTGCCGCCAAGCTGTCATGCAGCTCAAGCAGAGTGTCCCCACCCTGGCGCCCGGTGGGGAAGGCCGCAAGGCATGGGTCTGGCCCGCACGGCCCCCTTCTCGATCGTGGTGATTGGGGTCTCCCTACAACCCAAGAACCAAGGAACGTGAAGATGAGACTCCCGCGCTCCACATCGCCTGTCATGCGCACCGCTTTGAGATCTAGAGTCCGTTCGATCTCGATTGCCGCAGCCCTTGCCGCGGCGCTCGGCGCCACCGCAGCCTCCGCCGCGCTCGCCCAGGATGACAGCAGCACGGCGCAGCAAGTTCAGGAGCTGAAGGCGCAGGTCGAGCAGCTCCAGAAGCGGCTCGATGGCCTGCAGGCAAAGCCGGCGGCGTCCCCACAGTCCAAGCAGACGGCGGCGGCCGCCCCACACGCAGCGGGCCGGGCGCAGGCCCAGCAGACAGCGCTCGCACCGAGCGAGTCCGACCAGCCTGCGCACGTTGAGCGGATCGCGCTCGCATCGAGCGATGCGGACGCCCAACAGAGCTCCACGGAACCCGGCGGATACGGAGCCGCAACCTCGACGGGACCGGGCATCCAGGCCGGCCCGCTCGAGATCACTTTCGGGGGTTTCACCGAATTGGCGCTCATCGACCGCGACCACAGCGAAGTCGCGGACGTGGGCTCGGTGCCTTTTTCGAGCATATCGTTCCCAACGGCCGAGAATTACACCGTCTCGGAATTCCGCGAGAGCGCCCGTCAGAGCCGCTTCTCCATGCTCACCCAGGCGGCTCCCTGGAACGGCGCGCGAGCCGAGCTGTATCTCGAGACGGACTTCCTCGGCTCAGCGGTCACCGCGAACTCGCGCGAGAGCAACAGCTATAACCTGCGGGTGCGTAACTTCTATGCGCGCTTCCTGCTCGATTCGGGGTTCCAGATCCTCGCGGGCCAGAGCTGGAGCCTCGCGACGCTTTACAAGAAGGGGCTCGATGCACGCCAGGAGGACGTTCCGCTGACGATCGACGCACAGTACGTCGCGGGCTTCAACTGGACGCGCAATCCCCAGTTGCGGTTCGTGGAGAAGTTCAACGACGCGTTCTCCCTGGGCTTCTCGATCGAGAGCCCGCAGATGGTGCCCAACGCGACCAATAACGTATCGTGCCCGACGACCGCGGCCGGTTGTGCCTATCCGGCCAATACGTACTACGAACCGGGTGCTTCCGGCAACCCGACCCAGCCGTCGGTGAGTGCCTCCGGCCTTCTCAACAGCACGACCGACTATTCGATCGATCCGGCGCCGGACTTGATTCTGAAAGCCGCACTCGATCCCGGGTACGGCCACTACGAGATCTACGGTCTGCAGCGCTGGTTCCGCTCGGAAGTCGACACCAATACCAATACCGTATCCGCAAGCAGCGTCGGCGGCGGGGCCATCCTGCCCATCGTGGGGGATGTGTTCGGTGTTCAGGCGAGCGGGCTCGTGGGCAAGGGAATCGGCCGCTACGGATCTGCGCAGCTGCCCGACACGACGCTCGAGCCGGACGGCACGCTCTCGGCCATCAAGGGATACCAGTTCCTCTTCGGTGCGTTCCTGAAGCCCGTCCCCAGCCTGCAGATCTACGGCTACGCCGGCCGGGAACGGGAAACCTCGGATTACATCGACGAGACGGTCGCCGGAAGCTCCGACCCCCTCACCCTTTACGGGTATGGGATCGGCAGCCCGCTCTATAACAACAGCGGGTGCTACATGCTGGGCGGCAAGTGCACGGCGAACCCGCAGACGGTGGACGAAGTGACGGGTGGCTTCTGGTGGAAGTACTACAAAGGACAGCTGGGGAACCTGCAGCTGGGCTTGCAGTTCGCCTACAACCAGGTCGATGCCTTCTACGCCATCAAGGGTGGCGCCCCGAGCACCAACGTGTTCGAGACGATGGTGTCGTTCCGCTACTACCCGTATCAGAACTGAGACCAGTCGCCGCCGGGATCACTGCACTCCCCTCGATTCCGGGTGGTTGGTCCAAGAGGGCGCCTAGCGGCGCCCTCTTTTCTTTTGGAAGGGCAGCGCTCTATGCGGCAGCTCAGACGCCTGAGCTCACCGGGCCGGGGAGTCGGCCTCGCCGAGTCGCGGCGATTCGGCGCCGGAGAGGTCCGCGCCGAGCTCGGGGGCGATGCTCTGAACTTGGCGCGCGATGAGGCGCGCGTGGTCGCCGATGCGCTCGAGCGACTTCAGCACGAATGCCGCCTCGATCGCGACCTCGAGGTGGCGCGGATCCTCCATCGCATGGGTGAGCAAGCGGCGCAGGCCCGCGACGTACTCGTCATCGAGCTCGTGATCCTGCTGGACGACCCGTCTCGCGAGCTCCCCATCGATGCGGTCGAGCGATTCGAGCGCTGCGCGGAGCAGGCTGGTTACAAGCTGGGCGAGCTGACGCACGTCCGCCGAGGTCGCTCGGGCCGGCCGGCCGTTCTGCTGCAGCACCGTGCGCGCGATCTTGCGAGCCTCCGCCCCCGCACGTTCCAGCTCCGCGACCGATTTCGCCATGGCAAAGACGGCGCGCAGATCACGCGAGACCGGCTGGCGGCGTGCGATCAACGTGAACTCGTCACGATCGATGCTCTGGTCGTACGAGGACACTGTGGCGGCCCGGTCGATCACGTGCTCGGCCGCATGAGCATCCCACTCCGTGTAGGCGCGGGCCGCCTCGTGCACCTGATCGAGCACGAGACCGCCCATCGCAAGGACGCGGATGTGGAGCGAGGCGAGCGCCCCGTCGAAGGCCTTGCTGATGTGGCCTTCCAGCACCGGCGTATCGCCGTTCGATGCCTCGGGGCTCATCCGAATCGTCCGGTGATGTAATCCTCGGTCAGCTTGTGGCGTGGGTTCGTGAAGACCCGATCGGTGTCACCCACCTCGATGAGCGAGCCGAGATGAAAATACGCCGTACGCTGCGAGACGCGCGCCGCCTGCTGCATGGAGTGCGTCACGATAACGATCGCATAGGACTCGCTCAGCTCGTCGATGAGGTCCTCGATGCG
>JASHUC010000523.1 GCA_030040235.1 Gammaproteobacteria bacterium
CTGCTCGGCGCGGTCACGGGTGTGTTCGCGATGGTGCCCTTCGCCGCCCCGGTGGTCTTCGGTCTGGTCGCGGTGGTGCTCGCCGTGAACGGACTGCTCGCTGCCGCCATCAGTGTCGCGATTGCCGGCATGATCGTTCTGTTCATCGCCGATCACTTCGTACGCCCGGCGATCATCGGCGGTGCGGCGCGGCTCCCCTTCCTGTGGGTGCTGCTCGGCATCCTCGGGGGAATCGAGTCCTTCGGTTTGCTCGGCATCTTTCTCGGCCCCGCACTGATGGCTGCCCTCGTGGCCATCTGGCATGGCTGGGCCGATGAGATGCCGCCGGGGGGTGGATTCGTGCCGCCGCCGGAAAACGGATCCGGGTCCTCGTCCGAGGGTGCCTCGGCGACGCCTCCGGGCGAGGGTGGCGCAAAGCCCCGCTAGAAGCTCGAGTCCCGCGCCAGAACCTTCCCTTCGTGGCCTCGTCCAAGCCTGGGATGTCCGGGCACGAATCGCGCTGCCCTGCCGCCCCCGCGCACGCGGCTTCGGGAGTGGATACACTGGGGGGCGAGCCCGAGCGCGGCGCTGGCGGTCGAGCGCGGTGCGCGCGCCTTGGCCTGGCTCGACGGGCGCGACTTCGTGAGTGCCGAGGATGTCCAGGGCATTGCCTCGAGAGGGTGCCGGCCTGTTGATCGCATGATGCGCATTTGCCCAGGTCCTGATCTCCATGGTGCTTGGTTCGACGCTTCCACGTTCCACCCCCGAAGCCTCCGCGGCTGCGGTCCTGCCTGATCTGCAGGAGCTGCTGGTTCTGCGCGGCGCCGCGCAGGGTCTGGCCGTCGGCGCGCGCCGCTCGGCCCGCGTGCTCGCCGGCGGCGCGCACGCGAGTGCGCAGCGCGGGCGGGGTCTCGAGTTCCAGGAGGTGCGCTCCTACGTACCCGGCGACGACCCGCGCAGCATCGACTGGCGCGTCACCGCGCGGCGCGGGCGCCCGCACACCAAGCTCTACCGCGAGGAGCGCGAGCGGCCCGTGTGGCTGCTCGTCGATCTGAATCCGGCCATGTACTTCGGCACGCGGCGTCAGCTCAAATCCGCAGTCGCCGTGCGCGCCGCCGCCTTGCTCGCCTGGGTGTCGGTGCTGGGGGGCGACCGCGTGGGAGCCGTGCTCTCGGGGGCAGCCGAATGCCGCGTTCTGCCGCCGCGCTCGCGCGATGCCGGCGTGCTGCCGCTGCTCGGCGCGCTCGTCGAGCTGCAGCCGCGCTCGCCCGGCACGCCTCGCCCTCGCAGCTTCGAGTCCGCATTGCAGACGCTGCTGCGGCTCGTGCGTCCCGGAAGCCTCGTGCTCGTGGTCAGCGATTTCGCCGAGCTCGAACCCGGCTCGCACGCGCTGTGGGCCGCGCTCGCCTCGCACAGCACCTCGCGGCTCTTCTGGGTGTGCGACCCGATCGAGGAGCGCGCCCTGCCGAACGGGTCGTTCCGCGTAGGGCTCCCCGATCGGTTGCGTATCCTCGATGGGGCGCGCGTGCGAGGCCGCTGGCTCGAGTCCTGGCGCCATCGCAAGGGCGAGCTCGAAGCGCTCGCGCGGCTCCTGGCAGCCCCCCTCACGCGGCTCGATACACAAGAAGAAGTGCGGGCGGTGCTCGCGGCGGAGCTCGCTCCCGGATCGAGAGGATTCACATGAGCGCGAGCTGGCTATCCCAGCTCGCCGCCGACCGGGCACCCCCGGCCGCCGGGTGGTGGCCCCCGGCCCCTGGCTGGTGGCTCAGCGGTTTGCTCGCCGTCGCGCTCGGCGTTGCGCTCGTTGCGGGCCTTCGGTGGTGGCACGCGCCTCATCGGCGCTATCGACGAGCGGCGCTCAAGGAGCTGAAGCTCATTCGCGCGCGCGCCGTGGCGGGAACGGCCGCGGCACGCGCCATCGAGAATCTGCTGCGGCGCTACGCCATCGCGCTCTACGGGCGCGATCGCGTCGCGCGGCTCTCGGGCGCTCACTGGCTCGAATTTGCCAGCACCGCCGGTGGGGCGAGCCTCGCAGGAGATACGGGCCGCTCGCTGCTTGCTGCGGCCTTCGGCACGGGGAGCGAGGCGGATCCCGAGTCCTGGCTCACCGCCGCGGCCGAGTTCATTCGTGCGGCGCACCCGCAACCGCCCGCGATCTGCGAGGTGCTCCAGGCGCGCACTCCGGCCCCCTCGAGGCGCGCCCCATGATCCGCTTCGCCTGGCCGTGGATGGCCGTTCTGTTGCCACTGCCTCTCATCGCGTATGTGCTGCGCCGGCCGGCCGAGCCGCGCGGCAGTGCACTCTATCTGCCCTTCGTGGCCGGCATCACCGAGCCTGCGGCGGCAACCGCCGTTCGCGGCCGCGTGCGACGCGTGCTCTACGGGCTCGTGTGGATTCTGCTGCTCGCAGCGGCGATGCGTCCGCAGTGGCTCGGGGCGCCGATCCCCGCACCGACCAGCGGCCGCGGCGTGCTGCTCGCCGTCGATGTGTCCGGCTCGATGGCCATTCAGGACATGGCGGGGGGCCAGAGCCGCCTGCAAGTCGTGCAGGAAGTGGCCGGGCGCTTCATCGACGAGCGCCGCGGGGACCGCGTGGGGCTGATCCTCTTTGGAACGCGTCCGTATCTTCAGGCGCCGCTCACGACCGACCTCGAGACGGTGCATCGCTTTCTCGACGATGCGGTCGTCGGGGTGGCGGGGACGGAGACCGCCATCGGCGATGCGATCGGGCTTGCGATCAAGCGATTGCGTGCCCAGGATCCCTCGGGCCGCGCTCTCGAGCACACCGCGATGGTCCTGCTCACCGATGGCCAGAACGATGCCGGAGTGATGAATCCGCTCGAGGCGGCGCACATGGCGGGCGAGACGGGGCTGCGCATCTACACGATCGGCGTCGGCGCCGCCGCAGGGTCGGGTCTCTACGGACTCGCCGCGGGCAACACCGATCTCGATGAAAGTGCGCTCAAGGCGATCGCGCAAGCGACCGGCGGGGAGTATTTCCGGGCGACGGATGCGAGCGCCCTCGAGCAGGTGTACGAGCGCATCGACGAGCTCGAGCCCACGCGCGGGCGCGCGCAGTGGCTGCGCCCGCGAGACGAGTGGTTCATCTGGCCGCTGGCGTTTGCGTTCCTGCTGAGCATTCCGGCGGCATTCCTCGGAGCGGGCGAGTGGACCTGAGCGCGCTGCACCTGTTGCATTTCCTGCATCCCGCGTGGCTGCTCGCGCTGCCGCTACTCGCCCTCATCTTCGTCTCGAGTGCGCGGCGCGGGCGCGGCAGCGATGGGGCCTGGGCCCGCCTGGTCGATGCGCACCTGCTGCCGCTGCTGCGCCTGAGCGGGGCGGGTCGCGGGCGCTCGCCGTGGCTCATCATGGCGATTGCGTGGACGCTCGCGGTGCTCGCGCTTGCAAGTCCCACCTGGCGGCGGGTGACGTTACCGGGCTACCGCGCGCCGGGCGCATGGGTCATGCTGCTCGACCTGTCCCCCTCGATGGGCGCGGCGGACGTGATGCCCGACCGCGCGACGCGGGCGCGGTTTGCGATCGCGGATCTGCTCGGTGCTGCCGAGGATGCGCGCGTCGCACTCGTCGCGTTCGCAGGCGAGCCCTACACCGTGACGCCGCTCACGACCGATGTGGCGACCATTCGCACACTGTTGCAGCCGCTGTCGCCACAGCTGATGCCCGAGGCGGGGCACGAGCTCTCGCCGGCGCTTCTCGAGGCCGCCCGGTTGCTGCGTGCGGCGAACGCGGGGCGTGGGCAGGTGATCGTACTCACCGATGGTTTCGACGACGATGATCAAGCGCTTGCGACCGCGACAGATCTCGAGCGTCATGGCATTACGATTCACGTCGTGGGGATCGGGACCGCGAGCGGTGCACCCGAGCGCGACGCCGCGGGCGGCTTCATCCGCGACGAGCGCGGCAACATCGTGATCACCCGCATGCAGTCGGATCTGCTTCAGCGGCTCGCCTC
>JASHUC010000524.1 GCA_030040235.1 Gammaproteobacteria bacterium
CATGGCGGCGCGCGAGGTCCATCAGGGGCTGCATGTCCGCCATCTGGCCGTAGAGGTGAACGGGCATCAACGCTTTGATCCGGCCTCCGGTGCGGCGGTTGTGCAGCTTCCCGTCGCGCAGCTCGCAGGTCGATTCGATCAACGACCGGACGGCAGCCGGTGCGAGGTTGTAGGTATCGGGCTCAATGTCGCAGAAAAGGGGACGAGCTCCGACCCGTGCGATGGTTCCGGCCGTTGCGAAGAACGTGTAGGGCGTGGTGATCACCTCATCGCCCGGTCCGATCTCGAGAGCCATGAGGGCGACGAGGAGCGCGTCGGTGCCGGAAGACACGCCGATTCCGTAGCGGCAGCCGGTGTACTCGGCGATGCGCTGCTCGAGCTCCTTCACCGCCGGACCGAGGATGAACTGCTGGCTCGCGCACACCCGCTCGAGGGCCGCCTGGATCTGTGTCCTGAGCGCCTGGTATTGGGGCTTCAGGTCGAGCAGCGGCACCTGCATTCGGGGCTGCCGCCGGGGCTCCGCGAGCGCCATTGGAGTTCCTTTTCCGTGATGAAGAGCGAAAGTGTAACGGGGATGCGCCCGGCTCTGCACTCAGTGCGCGTACCCGTAGTACTCGCAGAACCACTCGACGAACCGCCGTACCCCCACCTCGACGGGGGTTGACGGCCGATACCCGACCTCACGGGCGAGGTCCTCGATGTCCGCGGAGGTCTCGGGGACGTCCCCGAGCTGCAGCGGCAGGAGATTCTTCTGTGCCTTGCGCCCGAGGCATTCCTCGATGACCTCGATGTAGCGCAAGAGCTCCACGGGCCGATTGTTACCAATGTTGTAAATCCGGAACGGCGCGTTGCTCGTCGCCGGATCCGGATCGTCGCTGTTCCAGCTCGGATCGGGCTGCGCCGGCCTGTCGAGTGCCCGCACGACGCCTTCGGCAATGTCATCGACGTAGGTGAAATCGCGCCGGTGATGACCGTAGTTGAAGACGTCGATGGGCTTACCCTCGAGAATGGAGCGGGTGAAGAGGAACAGCGCCATGTCCGGACGCCCCCAGATTCCGTACACGGTGAAGAATCTGAGGCCAGTGGTCGGAATCTTGAACAGCGACGAGTAGTTGTGGGCCATCAGCTCGTTCGCGCGCTTGGTGGATGCATAGAGCGACAGCGGGTGATCGACGCCCCGGTGCACCGAGAACGGCATGCGCGTGTTGGCGCCATACACCGAGCTCGTCGAGGCATAGACGAGATGCTCGATGCCTCCGTGCCGGCAGCCTTCCAGTACGTTGAGCGTTCCGGTCACGTTGCTGCGGATGTACGTGTGAGGCTTCTCGAGCGAGTAGCGCACGCCCGCCTGGGCCGCAAGGTGAACCACGCGCTGGAATTTCTCGCGCGCAAAGAGTCCCGCAACCGCCGCATCGTCGGCGAGATCGAGGCGTGCGAAGCGGAACGCCGCTGCACGCTCGAGCTGCGCGAGCCGCGCCTGCTTGAGCTTCACGTCGTAGTAGTCGTTGAGATTGTCGAGGCCGACGACCTCATCACCACGCCCGAGCAGGCACCGTGCGGTGTGAAACCCGATGAACCCTGCCGCGCCGGTGACGAGGATCTTCACGTCTGGGCGGCGGCCGTTGCCGGGTGCGCCGCAGGCACGGACGCGGGCACGGATGCGCACTCGAGCGCCCGCCATAGGCAAGCGCCGGAGCGGGAAGCCTTTGCGATGAGATCGAGGAACGCATCGTGCGCGTGCAGCTCCTCCTCCGTCGCGACGATGACTCGTAGCGGCATCGGGGGACGCACGAGTGCCCGCACCGACACCGAGGCCTCGCTCGGGCGGGCGGCCCCGGAGACCTGTCCGAGGGCGAGCGCCCCCTGCCCGCCCGTCATCGCGAGGTAAACCTCGGCGAGCAGCTGTGCATCGAGCAGCGCCCCGTGCAGCTCCCGGCGGGAGTTGTCCACCTCGTAGCGCTTGCAAAGCGCATCGAGGCTGTTGCGCTGCCCGGGGTGTATCTCGCGCGCGAGGGCGAGTGAATCGAGCACCTGGCACATCGTTCCGATCCGGCGTGCCTCGCCCGGCAGGCGCGCAAGCTCGGCATCGAGGAAGGCTACGTCGAAAGCCGCGTTGTGAATGATGAGCTCGGCGCCCGCCAGAAAACTTAAGAGCTCCTCGGCCACCTCGGCGAACCGCGGCTCGCGCGCCAAATCGGTACGCGTGAGCCCATGCACGGCGAGTGCGCCTTCGTCCACCTCGCGATCGGGATTGAGATAGCGGTGGAAGCGCCTGCCGGTCGGGCGCCGGTTGTGAAGCTCGACGCACCCGATCTCGATGATTCGGTGATCGAGGCTGGGCTCGAGGCCGGTGGTCTCCGTATCGAGAATGATCTGCCGCATCGGGTTATGATTCTACCGCGCACCCGCCGGGTTACGCCTCGAGCGCATCGATCGCCCGGTTGGCGAGGCGGTCGACCCGCTCGTTTCCCGGCACCCCCGCGTGCCCCGGCACCCAGTGCCACTCGACCTCGTGGGCGGCCGCGAGCTTGTCGAGCTGCTCCCACAGATCCTGGTTCTTCACCGGCTGGCGGTCTGCAGTGCGCCAGCCGCGCGCCTTCCAGTTGGCGAGCCATTGCGTGATACCCCGGCGAACGTATTCCGAGTCTGTGAAGAGGCGCGCCCGGACGGGCCGCCTGAGCGCCTCGAGCGCGCGGATGACGGCCGTGAGCTCCATTCGATTGTTGGTGGTGAGGGCCTCCGCTCCCGCGAGCTCCTTCTCCCGCCCGCCGTAGGAAAGCAGCGCGGCCCAGCCTCCCGGACCCGGATTGCCGCGGCAAGCCCCGTCGGTGTAGATCTCGACGATGCCGCTCAAGAGGACTGCCGCGTCGTCGGCTTGACGAGACCGCCGAGCACCGCGGGCTTTTCCTTGAATCGCGGCCGCACGGGAGTGAGGGTGTACACGCGCTTGCGCGCCTTGAGCAAGTAAGCGCCGGCGGGAAAAGGATTGAAGAGGCCCCGGCGCAGGAGCCTGCTGCTCGTCTCGTCCGAGCTGCGCGCGGCGCGCCAAGGGTTGGCGAACAGGTACCGCCGGGATGCGACTACCTCGTAGCCGAGCAGCACGAGCCACTCCCGGATGCGGCGCTCGGAGAGGATGCGCCGGATCCCGGGTGGGAAGCCGTTACGGGTGGCGCGCGCGCGCAGACCCCACAGGCTCAGGG
>JASHUC010000525.1 GCA_030040235.1 Gammaproteobacteria bacterium
GTCACCTTCGTGAATTTCCGGGACAACGCCACCCGCAAGACCGGAGCGATCTCTTACCTGCTGTATACCAGCTTCGGAATGAGCTCCAACAACACCGTTCAGCGCGCGAAATTCATCAACGCCAAGCCGGTGTATTTCCCTCCGATGGAGCACAAGTGGAGCAACGATGATTACGGCAATGGGAGCTACCAGACCGCGGTGTTCCACGACGTGGACGGCTCGGTCACCGGTGTGCCGGACTCCTACGTTCTCATCAATGACAAAGATGACGGAATCGCCATCGACAAAGCCTGTGAGATCAAGCCGACCTGGAATGCCGCGGTGTGCAAGGGCGATATCGGACGCTTGGCTGTTGGCGGCCCCGGCGGCGGCGGCGGCGGTTTGCGCGGTTTCCGCGGTTTCGGCGGTTTCGGTGGCTTCGGTGGTGCCCCTGGCGCAGGTCCTGCCCGAGGCGCACCCGCCGGTCCCGGCCTAGCGGCAGGTCGTGGCGGGCCCGGCGCACCGGCTGGTCGGCCCGGCGGTCCCGGGGGACCTCCTCAGCCGCCAGTCATTCTCAGCCGCAATGGCAACGAGGTCACCCTGACCGGTGCAACCAACATACGCGCCGGCACCGAGATCAAGGTGACCACCGAAAGGCGCTCCGTGGACCTGAGCCTCACCGAACTGGATAAGGGTTCGTGGGTGATCTTCGACCTGCCGGGATTCGCCACTGCAGCCTCGGCTATGCCGCAGGACAGCCTGGCTGCGCTGCGCGAGGCCAGCGCCACCTCGTACTACAAGGGCAAGGACGCGCTCTGGGTCAAGGTTGTCTCCAACGGTGAGGGCGCCCGCATCAGCGGCCCTGGCGCCGGAGGAACCAGCATCGAGGTCAGCCGGTAAGCTTCTATTCGGACGCTCGAACCGCCACACGGGCGCGGGCCGCCGCAAGCGTCGCGAAGAACCGGATGACCGCCTCGAGGTCGGCGGATGAGAGCGTCGCGAGCAGCCGGCGCGTATCGGCTTCGACCTCGCGATACAGCCTCTCGAGGCGCCGCATGCGGCCGGGGAGCAACCGGACCAAGAGGCTCCGACGGTCCGCCGGATTCGGCTCGCGGCGGATGTAGCCCGCGCGCGCCAGGCGATCGAGGGCGACCGTCACCCCGCCGCTGCTCAGTCCCGAGCCGGCCGCGAGGCTGCCGGGCGTCGATGGCCCGTTCAGCTGCAGCAGGTTCAGCAGCTGCATGTCCGTGAGGCCGAGCCCGGCCTGTTCCGCGGCGCGGGCGTTGAAAAAGATCGACGCGGCGATGAAGCGCCGGATCTCGAGCACGATCCGGTCGGCGGCGGCTGCACTTTTCATTTTGCTTACTTTAGAGGTATCTTATTAAATAAGATATACCGGAGGAGGAGACGGCCAATGACCGCGGCGGCAAGAGCTTACAGGGGAATGGGAATGGAAGGCAGCGTGGCGCGCTGGTACGACCGTACCACCCGCAGGGACATGCCGGAGTTTGAGGCGCTCGCGGCGCGCATCGCAGCCCTCACCCCCGCAGGGGGCCCCATCCTCGAGGTGGCCCCGGGCCCCGGCTTTCTTTCGATCGAGCTCGCGCGGCGCGGCTTCGCGGTGCGCGCGGTCGACATCAGCCGCACCTTCGTCGAGCTCGCCCGCCGCAATGCGGCGGCGGCCGGCGTCGCGGTGCAGTTCGGCATCGGCAACGCAGCCGCCCTGCCGCTCGCCGATGCGAGCGTGAGCTTCATCGTGTGCCGCGCGGCCTTCAAGAACTTCGCCGAGCCGGTGCAGGCGCTTCGCGAGATGCGTCGCGTGCTGCGCTCAGGGGGCACCGCCCTGCTCATCGACATGCGGCGCGACGCATCGGTTGCCGATATCCGGCGGTACGTCGATGCGCTCGGCGTCGGCTGGGTCAACCGGCTGTTCATGATGGCGACCTTCCGGCTGATGCTCCTCAAGCGGGCCTATCCGGTCGAGGATGCCCGCCGCCTGATGAAAGAGGCGGGCTGGGTCGAGCCACGCATCGAGACCAACTCGCTCGGCTTCGAGGCGTGGATGAAGAAGTAGCGCCACCGCGGCCCGCGCCCGCGGTTGCGCCCCCGGCGCACCGGGTGCGACCATAGCCCTCGATGAACGAGCGCTCGCAGGGCTTCGACTACATCGTCATCGGCGCGGGCTCCGCCGGCTGCGTGCTCGCAAGCCGCCTGAGCGAGGAGCGCGATCGCAGCGTGCTGCTGCTGGAGGCGGGCGGCCGCGATAGTCATTATCTTCTGCACATGCCGCTCGGGTTCCTGCGAGCGATGATGAATCCGAGATACTCGTGGGGCTATCTGAGCGAGCCCGAGCCGCAGTTGAAAGGCCGAAGGGTGCCGCTGCCGCGCGGTCGCGTGCTCGGCGGATCGGGCTCGATCAACGGCATGTTCTACATGCGTGGCCATTCGCTCGATTTCGAGACCTGGAAAGCGCTGGGATGCGAGGGGTGGGGCTACGCCGATGTGCTGCCCTACTTCAAGCGCATGGAGACGAGCTGGCGCGGCGCGGGCAAGTACCACGGAGCCGAAGGTCCACTGCACGTGTGTGCGATCGATACCAGGCGTCTGCTGCACGAGCCGCTCTTCCAGACGGCCGTCCCCGCCGGCTTCAATACCTCCGATGACATCCACGGGGATCTGGAAGAAGGGTTCTCGCGCGGCGAGGTGACCATCGATCCGCGTGGGCGACGCGCGAGCACGGCGCGGGCATACCTCCATCCGGTCATGCATCGCAGGAACCTGACCGTGACGCTCGATGCGCTCGTCACGAGAGTGCTCATCGAGAACGGGCGGGCGGTCGGTGTCGAGTACCGCCGGGACGGCAAGCTCACGCGGGTACGCGCCAACGCCGAGGTGATCCTGGCCGGCGGCACCTACAACTCCCCGCAGCTGCTCCTGCTCTCGGGTATCGGACCGGCGGACGATCTGCGCAAGCTCGGCATCCAGCCGGTCGCCGACCTGCCGGGAGTGGGACGCAATCTCTCCGAGCATCCGCACATCCCGGTCGAATTCGCGGCCTCCGTACCGGTCACGTTCCTCAATCAGCTGCGCTTCGACCGGGCGGCGCTCTCGGTCCTGCAATGGGCGCTCTTCGGGCGCGGCGCATTTGCAACGCAGATCAACAGCTGCAACATCATCATTCGCACGCGCCCCGATCTCGCGCAGCCCGACGTTCAGCTGATGTGCAACCCCGTGCGGATGGATGCGAAGCTGTGGTTTCCGCTCCTGACGCCCCGGCAATCACATCGCATCACGGCCGACGTGGTCGTCCTGCACGAGAGAAGCCGCGGCTGGCTCACGCTGCGCTCCGCGAGCCCGCTCGATCCGCCGCGCGTGCAGCTCAACCTGTTCTGCGATCCGGCCGACTTCGATACCGCACGCCGCGGCATCCGGGCGGCGCGCAAGATCTACTCGACTCTTCCGCAGGCGCGGATCGCCGGTGAGGAGATCCGCCCGGGCGCCGCGCTCACGAGCGATGCGGAGCTCGAGGCCTACATCCGCGACACGGCCCAGGTGACGCAGCATCCCGTCGGGACCTGCAGCATGGGGAGGGGCTCCGACGCCGTGGTGGATCCTGAGCTGCGTGTCCACGGGATCGCGGGACTGCGCGTGGCGGACGCCTCGGTCATGCCGACGGTGCCGGGCGGGAACACCAATGCGGCGGTGATCATGGTCGCGGAGAAGGCTTCGGACCACATTCGCGGCCGTGCCCCGTTGCCGCCCGAGCACGTGCGGCAAACCCGCAGCGCGGCCGGGGCTCCTCACCCCGAGCCCGCCTGAGACACGCAGCTCAGCCGCGCTTCGCTCTCACCCACGCTCGCTGTCGAGTTGCGCCATGTGCTCGGTGGCGTAGCGCGAGCCGGCCACCGCCCCGGCAGGCACGGCCGCCTCGATCTGCGCGACCTCGTCGTCCGAGAGCGGCACGGTCATCGCCTCGATGGCCTCGAGCAGCCGGGCGCGCTTGCTCGTGCCGACGAGCGGGATGATGTCGCTGCCGCGCGCGAGTACCCAGCCGAGCGCGAGCTGCGCCGGCGTGACGCCCTTGCGCCGTGCGATGGCGGCCAGCGCCTCGACGAGCGACCGATTACGCTGGTAATTCTCGCTCTGGAAGCGCGGCATGTGCGCCCGCAGCCCCGCGACATTCTCCGGCAGCGTTGCCGTGAGAAGTCCGCGCGAGAACACCCCGTAGGCGGTGACGGCGGTGCCCAGCTCGCGTACGGTCGAGAGCAGACCGCCTTCGATGCCCCGGCTCGCGAGCGAATACTCGATCTGCAGATCGGCGATCGGGTGCACCGCCTGTGCGCGCCGCAGCGTCTCGCTGCCGACCTCCGAAAGTCCTACGTAGCGCACGTACCCGGCGCGGATGAGGTCGCTGATGGCGCCGACGGTCTCCTCGATGGGCACGCGCGGGTCGAGGCGCGCGGGCCGGTAGATATCGATGTAATCGGTTCCGAGCCGCTTGAGGCTGTACGCCGCGAAGTTCTTGACCGCTTGCGGGCGCGCGTCGTAGCCCACGAAGGCGCCGTTCGGCGCGCGGAGCGCTCCGAACTTCACGCTGAGCAGCACCTGCTGCCGAGCCTTGCCGCGCAGCGCCCGGCCGAGCAGCATCTCGTTGTGGCCCATGCCGTAGAAGTCACCCGTGTCGAGCAGGTTGATCCCGTGGTCGATCGCGGCGTGAAGGGTCGCGATCGACTCCTGCTCATCCGCCGGGCCGTAGAAATCCGACATGCCCATGCAGCCGAGTCCAATGCGCGAGACTTGCGGCCCGAAGCGGCCGAGCGGGGCGATTTGCATGGGGCCTCCGAGCTTTAGCAGGTAATCTAACACGATGCGCGTGTATCTCATCCGCCACGCTAAAGCCTTCGAGCGGGATGCCAGACGCTGGCCCGACGACCGGCTGCGGCCGCTGACTCCGGAGGGAATGAAGAAGTTCCGCAAGTCCGCGGCCGGGCTCGCGCAGCTGGTGGAGCCGGTCTCCTGCCTGCTGACGAGCCCGCTCGTGCGCGCGCGCCAGACCGCGGAGATCCTCACCGCCATCGCGCGCTGGCCGCGCGCCGCGCATCTCGCGGTGCTCGCCCCGGAGCACGCTCCGGGAGAGGTGCTCGAGGCGCTGCGCGAGCACGCGGGCGAGGCGCTCGCGCTCGTCGGCCACGAGCCGGGGCTCTCGCGGCTGCTCGCGGCCAGCATCGTCGGAATGGGCGCTCGCGTGCCGTGCGAGTTGAAGAAGGGCGGCGCTGCGTGCCTCGATTTTCCCTCGGCCCTCGGTGCGGGCCGGGCGCGGCTCGAATGGCTGATTACGCCGCGGGCGCTGCGCGCGATCGGCTAGTCAACCGCGCCTCGAGATCGTAGTCATCCGCACCCGTCACTTCGACGAGCGTCCGGTCCCCGGCTCGCAGCCGCGACGCGCGGCTCACGCGTACGACGCCGTCGATCTCGGGCGCGTCGGCGGCGCTGCGCGCGATGGCGGTCGAGGCCTCGATCCGATCGACCAGCACCTCGATCGTTCGGCCCACTCGTGCGGCGAGGCGCCGCCGGCTCAACTCGCGCGCGCGCTCCATGAAACGCGCGTAGCGCTCCTCCTGGACCTCCGCCGGCACGAGCGGAGCGATCGAGTTGGCCTTTGCGCCCTCGACGGGCGAGTATTTGAAACAGCCGACGCGATCGAGCTCGGCCTCCCCGAGCCAGGCGAGGAGCTCCTCGAATTCACCGGCAGTCTCGCCGGGAAACCCGACGATGAAGGTGCTGCGGACCGTCAGGTCGGGGCACGCTGCGCGCCAGGCCTTGAGGCGCGCGAGCGTGTTCTCGGCATGCGCCGGGCGGCGCATGCGCCGCAAGACGCTCGGACTGCCGTGCTGAAAGGGAACGTCGAGATAGGGCAGCACGCGTCCTTCGGCCATGAGCTCGATGACCGCGTCGACGTGCGGATACGGATACACGTAGTGCAGGCGCA
>JASHUC010000526.1 GCA_030040235.1 Gammaproteobacteria bacterium
GGCTGTTCGACTCCCGGAACAAGACGTTGTTCGCCGACCGCGGGACCTACGTTCAGCTGTCGGGCACCTACACGCCCCCGGCGAGCAACGTCGAGTACTACAAAACCTCGTTCAACTTCCTGCAGTACCTTCCGGTCTACAAAAAGCTCTCGGCCGATCTGAACCTGCAGTTGGGCTACGGCCAAGGGCTCGGCAGCACCACCTCCATCCCGCCCTTTGCCCAGTTCTTCGGCGGTGGTCCCGATGGAGTGCGCGGCTTCTACCCCGGCACGCTCGGTCCGAAGGACCAGTACGGCAACCCTTACGGAGGCAACATCAATGTGCTCGGCCGCGCCGAGCTCATCATACCGACGCCGGAGAAGTTCGAGGCGTCCGCGCGGGTGAAGATGTTCTTCGACATGGGGAACGTCTTCTCGAGCTCGCGCTGCGTGGACGAATCGGGCGGCCGAGTCTGCGGACCGCAGTTCTACGCGCCGCCGGTCGGGTATTCGACCGGCGAGGTCGTGTACGGTACGCTCGGGCCACCTATCAACTACAACTTCTCTTTTGCTAACATGAAACAGTCGGTCGGCATCGCCGTGGAGTGGCTCGCGCCGCTCGGGCTATTCCGCTTCAGCTTTGCGGTGCCTCTGAACTCCCACAATGAGGAGGATGGGGTGACCTGGGGCGATAACGTCGAACGCTTCCAGTTCGACATGGGTCAGGCGTTCTAGCAGAAGAGATCGGGCATCAGCCCCGACGAGGTGGGTGTGGTCAAATCAGCAGTTTGGTACGCGGCCGCGGCGGCGGTTCTGGTAACTTCTCCCGCCTGGGCCGAGCTCAAGATCGGGGTCGTCAACGTTCCCCGCTTGCTGCAGGAGTCCCCCCAGGCGAAGGAGGTCCAGGCGCGCTGGCGTGCCGAGTTCGGGCCACGCCAACGCGCGCTCACGAGCGAGCAGCAGCAGCTCAAACAGCGCGAGGACAAGTACCAGCGCGACGGGGCGACGATGACCGACGATCAGCGCGCGGCGGAGGAGAAGCGCCTGCGCGATGCGGAGCGCGATCTGCAGATCAAGCAAAGTGAATTCCAGGACGACTTCAACGCGCGCCGCAGCGAGGATATCTCCCGCCTGCAGAAAATCCTCGCCGAGGAGGTCACGAAGTACGCCAGGGCGCAGAACTACGACCTCGTGCTCACCGACGCGGCCTATGCGACCAACACCGTCGATATCACCCCGGCGATCCTCACGCGTCTGCAGCAGGACGTGGGAAAGAGCAGCGGTGGCGCGGCCCCCAAGGGGACGAGGTCCAACGCGGGCCATTGACGGCCCGTCTCGCGGCTCGCATGACGATCTCGCTCGGCGAGCTCGCAGTGCGCTTCGGGTGCGAGCTGCGCGGGGATCCGGCCACCCCCGTCGATAGCGTCGCCACCCTGGGCCAGGCCCACGCGCGTGCCGTGGCTTTTCTGGCCGATAAGCGCCACCGCCGGCAGCTCGCCGAGACGCGCGCGGCGGCGGTCGTGCTGGAACCGGAGCTCGCCCCGTCCTGCCCGGTCGCCTCGCTCGTCACCGATAACCCGCGCGCGCTGTTCGCCCGGATCGCCGCGGTGCTCCATCCCCAGGAGCGGCCCCCTCCCGGGGTGCATGCGACGGCCTGGGTTGCCCCCGATGCGCGCATCGATCCTGCGGCCCACGTGGGCGCGCTCGCCGTGGTTCAGGCGCGCGCCGTGGTCGGGCCCGGTGCGATCGTCGGTCCGCAATGTCTGCTCGATGTCGATGTGCGCATCGAGGAGGACGCCTGGCTCGTGGCGCGCGTGACGCTCGGCCGAGGCGTCACGATCGGCGCGCGGACCCTCGTTCACCCCGGTGCCGTGATCGGCGGCGACGGATTCGGCTTCGCGCAGGATGCGGGCCGGTGGCTGAAGATCCCGCAGCTCGGGAGCGTCCGCATCGGATCCGATGGCGAGATCGGAGCGAATACGACGATCGACCGCGGCGCGATCGGAGACACGGTGCTCGAGGAGGGAGTCAAGCTCGACAATCTCATCCAGATCGGGCACAACGTGCACATCGGCGCCCACACGGCGATCGCCGGCTGCACCGGCGTCTCCGGCTCAACGACGATCGGCAGGCGCTGCATGATCGGGGGTGCGGTCGCGATCGGGGGATGGCTCTCGATCTGCGACGATGTGGTGGTCACGGGGTCCACCACGATCAGCCATTCGCTCACGCGGCCGGGCGTATACTCCTCGACCATTCCGTCCGAGGATGCGCCTGCCTGGCGCAAGCTCGTGGCGCATTTCAAGCGTCTGCCATCACTTTACGCCCGGCTCACCGCGATCGAGCGCGCGCTCGGCAAGCGCGGCGAGCGCGAAGGTCATAACGATGACTGAATCGACGCAGATGGACATTCTGGCGATTCTCAAGCGGCTCCCGCATCGCTATCCCTTGCTGCTCGTTGACCGCGTGCTCGAGCTCAATCCGGGGGAGAGCATCCGGGCGCTGAAGAACGTGACGTTCAACGAGCCGTTCTTCTCCGGACATTTCCCCCATCGCCCGGTCATGCCCGGCGTCCTCATCATCGAGGCGCTCGCTCAGACGGCGGGGATCCTCACGTTCGTGACCGCCGGAGTGATCCCGAACGATGACACGAAGTTTTACTTCGTCGGGATCGACAAGGCGCGGTTCCGCAAGCCCGTGACGCCCGGCGATCAGCTCATCCTCGCGGTGCGCTTGGAGCGAAGCCTGAAGGGGATCTGGCGCTTCTCCGCCACGGCGCACGTCGGTACGGACGAAGTCGCGAGCGCCGAGATGATGCTCACCCCGGAGGCCTCGAGGTG
>JASHUC010000527.1 GCA_030040235.1 Gammaproteobacteria bacterium
GGTGGCAAGCGCGTGTGCGGCGAGCGCTCCCTCCCGAAACGCCCGTACGGCGTCGAGCTCCGCGGCAGTGCGCGCACCGCCCGCGATGCGTAACCGCCGCCCTTGATGCTCGAGAGCTCTGCTCAGTGGATCGTAGCTTTCTTGTCCGGCGGCGATGACGACCGTCCGCGCCTCGATCAGGCGGCGGGTTCCGTCAGGCGCCCGAATCCAAATCCCCTCGGGGACGATCCGCTCGTAGCATACCCCAGTCAACATTCGCACATTGCGCTCGCGGAGCTCCCGCAGGAGCACCCAGCGTGTCGAGCGTCCGATGTGTTCGCCGATCGCTGCGCCACGGCACAGGAGCGTAACCGGTCTCCCTTGCCGACTATAGAGATGCGCCACATCGACGCCGATCCCGCCGGCCCCGATGATGACGACAGGTCCATCAGTTGGCGCACCGTCGAGTACCGCATCGGGATAGGAACGAACGAGCGGAAGATCGACGCCGGGCAGGTCGATTCTTCTCGGCACGACACCACTTGCAACCACTACGCCGTCATATTCCTCGAGCTCAGCTAATGAAGCCGCCTCCAGACGGTGACGGAGGCGGACATCGACGTCCAGTCGGCGCAGCTCTTGGGCGAAGTAATCGACCGTCCGGGAAAAATCTGCCTTGCCCGGGATGCGGCCTGCGAGCTGGAACTGACCACCGAGCGCGGAACGGGCTTCATAGAGTGCAACACGATGGCCGAGCGTTGCGAAAACCCGAGCGGCCTCCAGGCCCGCCGGGCCTCCGCCGATCACTGCGAAGGATCGTGACGGTTGTCCGGCGACGCGGGGAGCATCCCCACGCAGCGCGAGCTCGTAGCCAGCCCGAGGATTGACCATGCAGGACACAGGTCGATCCTGCAGCGATTGATCGATGCAGGCCTGGTTGCAGGCGATGCAGAGATTGATGCCATCGATGCGCCCCATCCGCGCTTTCGCGATGATCTCAGGATCTGCAAGAAAGGGGCGTGCAAGGGCGATGAACTGAACGCGACCGTCGGCGAGCACCCGATCCGCGAGCTCGAGCGTATGGATTCGGGTGCTCGCTATCACCGGGACCTTCCGCGTGGCAGCCGGCGTCGGGTTCACCGGTTCCATGGTTGGCCCCACAGCCTCCGCGATCTGCTCGGCGCAGCGGACCCAGGTCCCCGGCGGCACGGTGAACTGCACCGTGGGGACGGACGATTCGTGCCAGCCTACACCCACATCGATCGCATCGACCCCGTGCTCGGCGAGCAGGCGCGCGAAGGTGCGTGTCTCATCATCGGTCGTGCTGCCGGGCATTAGATCGCTCCCGGATAGTCGATAGATGACCGGAAAGTCCGATCCGACGGTTTTGCGAACGGCACGCAAGACCGCAAGAGGGAGGCGCGTACGCCGTTCAAAGTCGCCGCCCCATTCGTCTCCGCGCCGATTGGTGAGCGGTGAGAGGAACTGATTGAGCAGGTAGCCCTCGGAGCCCATGATCTCCACCGCGTCAAACCCCAGCTCGCGCGCGCGCCGCGCGCCGCGCGCGAAATCTTCGATGGTCTGCTCGATGTCGCCTGCCATCATCGCTCGGGGTGGTGACTTCGAGAAACGGCTCGCCATGGCCGAGGGGGCGAGGGGTTGCAGGCCGAAGTACTCGTGCGAGGCATAGCGGCCCGCGTGAAAGAGCTGCAACGCAATGTATCCGCCGGCGACGTGCACTGCTCGTGCGATATGCCGCAGCTTCGGGTGATCGCTGGACTCATTGATGAAGGTGTAATGGCGACCGCCGGCTCCGACGCGGCTCACGGCTGAGCCGCCCGTGACGATCAGCGCCGCTCCTCCGCGGACACGTTCGACATAGAAGGACGCGAGCGCATCAGCGCCGGCCGCGGACTCGATCGCAAGATGCATGGGGCCCATCAGGATCCGGTGCGGGAGTTCGAGCTTGCCGATCCTCGCCGGCCGGAACACGTGCTCGAGCGGCGGGGCATTCATCCGACGATCATCTGCGGGCGTGCGGTGGGAGCGTCAACGGTGGGGAAGCATCAGAATGAAACGGCGGTGCGCTGACCGAAAGGCCGCCGTCTACGACGATTGTCTGTCCCGTGATGTACTCCGACTCCGGCGCAAGCAGGAACGCGACGACATCGGCCATTTCCTGTGCCGTGCCGGGGCGCCCTTTGGGGGTCTTGCAGAGGACGCTCTCCATCGCGGGCATGCCGGGTACGTGGGTGTAGAAGAACCTGAGCGAGTCCGTCTGGATCAGGCCGCCGCTCACGGCGTTGACGTTGATGCCATACGGCGCGAACTCCAACGCCATGTAGCGGACCCAGGCTTCGAGGGCTGCCTTGGCCGAACCCAGGTTGGCATACGTGGGGTACGCACGGTGGCTCCCGTAGCTCGACATCACTGCGATACGGCCGCCCTTTCCCATCAGCTGGACGGCGCGGATTGCCCCCAGCACGAACGCACGGACGTTGAGCGCATAGGTCCGGTCGAGATTGCGCGCGTTGAGGTCGAGAATCCGCTTGAAGGCACTCGCGGCGGCGTTCGATACGAAGTAGTCGAGCCGGCCGTAGCGGCGCTTGATTTCATCGAAAAGCGCATCGATCTGCTCCGGATCCTCGAGATCGGATTTGAGCGCGATCGCGCTGCCGCCGAGCGCTTGGAGTTCGGCGAGCACCGATTGGGCGGCCGCGTCGTTCTGCTTGTAATTGACCACCAGCGTCGCTCCTTGCCGCGCCAGCGTGAGTGCGAGGGTCTTGCCGATGCCGCGGGTTCCGCCCGTGATCAGAGCGATCTTGTCTGCGTGTTTCATCAGTGTTCCGACCTCATTCCGCGGTCAGCTTCGAGCTCGATTCGATCGCGAGCAGCCGGTAGTGCGCCGCATCAGTCGGCCTGTTCTCCTCGGCCGGGGCGTTCGGTCCGCCCAGCCGCAAAAATTTCGCGCGCAATGACCGTCCTCTGGATCTCGTTGGTACCTTCTTCGAAGCGCTGCGCCCGCGCGTCGCGGTAGACGCGCTCGATGGGATGCGGCTCCCAGTAGCCGAGGCCGCCGTGAACTTGGAGCGCCTGATCGGTCACGCGCTGGAGCATCGAGGTCGCAAAGAGCTTCGCCATCGAGGAGAGCTTCTGCGCATCCGGGTGCGCCTGCTCCCATTCGCGGCCGGCATGCATCACGAGCTGTCGGGCCGCCTCGATCTCCGTCGCCATGTCGGCGATCAAGAAGGCGATTGCCTGTCGGCGGTAGAGCGCCTTGCCGAATGTCGCGCGGTTGCGTGCATGCTCGACGGCGAGCTCGAAGGCCCGCTTTGCGAGCCCCACGCAGCTCATGGCCACGGAGATTCGGCTCGGCGCAAGGAAGCCGCCGAGGGCCACGTCGAGTCCCTGGCCTTCTTCCCCGAGACGGTTCGAAACTGGCACCGGTGCGCCGTCGAATCGCATGCGCGCATGATCGCTGCCACGCACCCCCATCGACTGGGGCATCTTCTCCACGTGAGCTTTCGAGATGTTGCGCGGCACCATCAGGGCGACGGTTCCCTCCGCGCCGGTCGTTGCGGCCAATCGCGCGAAGAGGAGCCAGTAGTCACAGATCGAGCCGAACGTGATCATGTGCTTCTCGCCGCTCAAGTAGTAGGTGTCACCCTGGCGGATGACAGAGCAGCGCAAGTCAGCGCCCGTGCCAGCACCCGGTTCCGTCAGCGCGAATGCGACTTTGATCTCGCCCCTCACGCAGGACCTGACGAAGCGGTTGCGCTGCTCGTCGGTGGCGTACCGATCGAGCGCGCGCCAGATGCCGTTGGCAACGTGCACGATCATGCGGACCGCGGCGTGCGACCTGGCGATGATCTCCATGAGCTCGAGATAGCGCGTGAACGGCAGCCCACGGCCGCCGAGCTCGGAGGGCGCCGTCAAGTCGAGAAACCCACGCTGGCGCAGCTCGTCCCACAGCTCGAGCGGCACATCGTGCGCGCGCTCGATCCGCTCGGCCCAGCGCTCGCCCCGGCCGCGAATGTACTGCTCCACCGCGCCTTTCAGGGAGGAAAACTCAGACGTGGTCATCGGCTGTCAACTCCTTCCGAAGCCG
>JASHUC010000528.1 GCA_030040235.1 Gammaproteobacteria bacterium
CCGCGAGATGCGCAATGATGCGGTGGGCGCAGGGTGCCTCATCCGCCGCCGCGGCCGGATGGCAGATGAAGATCTTCTTGCGGCTCGGCGAGGCGCTCATGCCCGTCACGTCAACCGGACCGGTGATCTGAAAGGCGTGCATGAGCTGCACGCGTTCCTGTCCACCCTCGAGCGCGGTCACGCGGGTGCGCTCGTCGCTCTCGGCGAAATCCCGGTGCACGAAGGTGATTTCGATCCGGTGCGGACCTTCGCTGGCGTGGAAACGGATGTTGTGCAACCGCCCGTTGATGGCATCGACCCCGGTCTGCTGCAGCTGATCGATCGACTTCTGGTCGCGCTCGCCGCCGATGTCGGTGCGGAAGAATTCCTTGCCGTCGAGCAGCGCGATCACGGTGTTCCTGAACTCCATGAGCGGCACGTCACGCCCGAGGGCGAGGTCGCCAATCGTGAGCACGTAATCGCCATCTGCAGGGAAGATGTACTCCTCGCTCATGCCGCCGCGCGTGCCGAAGGGCATGCCGTCGCGGTACAGCTGCTGATCGCCCTCACCGGGGTGGCCGCGGACCTGCAGCGAGATCTTCATGTCCGCGATGCTGCCGAAGGTGGTCGTCACGTCCGGGGCCTTCGGATTGCCCACGGCCTGCGCAGCCACCACGCGCGCTGCATTCACGTACTGATCGAGAAAGTCCGGCGACACCGAAAGACTCGTCGCATTGGTGTCGAAGCCGTCCTTCGGGTAATCGTCTTGCGGGAGCAGCGCCGCCGCATTCACCTCGATCCCGAGGAGATCGTGGACCGCATTCGCGTACTGACGGCGGTTCAAACGCCTGAGCGGCACACGGCCTGGAACCGGAGTCGTCTCGGCCGAATCGAGCGTGTTCTCGAGCCAGGAGACCAGGCCGTCAACGATGCGTCCGTCGGGATGAATCTTGGCGCTCGGCGGCGGCATGAAACCGCCGCGCAGCTTCAGAATCGCGTTCTCCCAGACTTTGGCATCGGAGGGAATCTGCTTCGCCGTCATCGTGTCGAAGGCGACACCGCCCGCCCAATCGTCGGTGTTGTGGCACTGGGTGCAGTACTGCTGCACCAGCGCCCACTCGCCCTGCGCGGCGCTGCCGTGCCGTGGAGTGCCCGCAGCCGCCTTCGCAGCCGGCGCGGGGCTCGGACTTGCGTCCGCGGCCCACGAGGCGCCCGGACTGAAGAGCGCCGCGCAGGCAAGGAGTGCACTAACGTGGACAGCGCAATTGCGTACCATGATCCAGCACCACCCGTGGGCCCATTCGGCTGACGGTAATCGTGGAAGGATACCGGCAACCGGCATGCTTCTGCAGCAAGGAACGCTTTGCAACAAGGAAAGAGCCCGGAGATCTGACTCGATCGTGCAATAGTTCCACAAATGAGAGGCGGTTCCGGCCGCCCGGGGAACCGACCGTTGAACATATTCTCGCATAGAATCAGTCGCTTGCGAAGTGAAGCCCACGGCCCCGGCCCGCACGCCCTCGGCCGCGGTCGGGCGGGCGGTGACGGTCGGGAAGCACTGTTTGTTCTCGGTGTGCTGCTCCTGGGTGCACTGGCGGCCGGCGCGCCTCCCGGGGCGAGTGGGGCTGCACAGCACTGGCTTGCGCCCGGGCCCTCGCCATTGACCACCGACGGCAGGGTGCACTCGTATGCCCTGCCCCATCCCCGGAGCGGCCCCACCACCTTGACGATCGCGCCCGACGGCCGCGTTTGGTTCACCGAAAGCTCGGGTGACCGCATCGGTCGCATCAACCCCGACGGCAGCGGCCTTGTGGAATTCGCGCTGCCTCACCCTGCGAGCGCACCCCGGATCATTGCGCTCGGTGCCGACGGCAACCTGTGGTTCTCGGAGCACCAGGGCAACCGCATCGGGCGCATCACGCCCGAAGGCGCGATCGTCGAGTTCGAGATTCCAACCCCGGTAAGTCAGCCGCGGGCGATTGCGCTCGCCGCGGACGGCAACCTCTGGTTCGGGATGTTCGCTGCGGGGAAGATCGGGCGGATCACGCCCGAAGGCGCGATCCGCGAGTTCGCGGTGCCCACGGCAAACAGCGGTCCGCGCGCCCTCGCGGCGGGCCCGGACGGCAACATCTGGTTCTCGGAGTACCGCACCGACAAGATCGGCCGCATCACCCCCCAGGGTGCAGTCACCGAGTTCGAGCTGCCGCGACCCGATTCCGGACCCGGAGACATCACGGCAGGCGCCGACGGGGCGATGTGGTTCGTCGAGCTCTCGGGGGGGATGGATCGCCTTGCAACGAGCGGCAATCGGGTCGGCCGCATCACCATGGAGGGAAAGGTCACCGAGTTTGCGATGCCGGCTCCCGGGCCATCGCCGATCAATATCGCGGTCGGCCCGGATCGCAACATCTGGTACACCCGCGGTAGCAGACTCGGCCGGGTGAGCCCGGCCGGCGACATCACGGAATTCCCGCTCGCAGCGGGAGCCCTGGCCGTGGGGCTCACCGCCGGCAGCGATCGCCAGCCTCCGGAGCGGCTCGTCAACCGGCTATGGTTTGCCGACGCCGCACACAATCGAATCAGCTATCTCGAGTTCGACTCCCCGTGAGGGAGCTTCAGCAGTTCCGGTAGCCCGCCGGACTCCTTGACGACGCGCATCACGAAGTTGGAGTTGAGGTCCTTCACTCCCGGAATGGTCCGCAGCCGATCGAGCACGAACTCGGAGTACGAGCCGATGTCGGCTGCCGCAACGTGCAAAATGGCATACGCGCTCCCCGAGACGATGTAGCACGCGAGCACGTGCGGGGACTGCCGCACCACCTCGGCGAAACGATCTGCACTCTGCGCGGAGACCATGTCGAGCGTCAGGGTGATGAAGGCCGTGATGGCCACACCGACGGCAGCCGGATCGACCCGTAGCCCGTAGCCCGCGATGACGCCCTCCTTTTCCAGACGGCGAATGCGGCGCGAGCAAGGCGCCTCCGAAAGGCCGATCCGCCCGGCAATCTCGACATTCGTCGCGCGCGCATTGGCGGTGAGCGCCCGCAGGATCCGCCGGTCGAATTCGTCGATCCTCCGGGCACCACCGCCGGCGCGCGCGGGCTTGGACCGCGGGGACCGGCCGGTGCGAAGGGTTGCGCGAGATCGTCTCATGCGAATTTAGCTTGTTTCATGCTGATCTGGCTGAATTTCGCACTTTTATTGCTGAAGTCTGCTTCCGGGAACAACGAATCGCAAGCACATTTTCGGCCTGCGCCGCTAGAGTGCGAGTGGGTTCACACCAGGGAGGACGAGATGACCGCAGGCGATTTCCCCTTGAGGGCCGATCACGTCGGCAGCCTTTTGCGTCCGGCGAGTCTCACTGCGGCGCGCGATGCGTATCGCGAAGGCCGGCTCGACGCCGATGCGTTGCGGCTCGCCGAGGACGATGCCATTCGCGAGGTCGTCCAGCTCCAGGAGAGCCTCGGGCTTCGCGCGGTGACGGACGGTGAGTTTCGCCGCACGTGGTAGCATCTCGATTTCCTCACGAGCTTCCGCAACGTCGAGCGCGTCGCCCCGAGGGTGAAGGCGCGGTTCCACACCAGTGCCGGGCCGCTCGAGCTCGAGGCGCCCGGACTGCGCGTGAGCGGCAAGCTCTCCCGTCCTGCGCCGATCCTGGTCGATCACTTCCGCTTCCTGAGGTCCACCACCTCCGCCGTGGCGAAAATGACGCTTCCCTCGCCATCGATCATGCATTTCCGTGGCGGACGCGCCGCGATCGACCCGGTCGCCTATCCCGACCTCGATGAGTTCTTCTGCGATCTCGCGCGCGTTTACCGCGAGGAAGTGGCCGATCTCGGCAGGGCCGGCTGCAAGTACCTGCAGATCGACGAGACCAATCTCGCCTATCTCTGCGACCCGGCGCTGCGCGAGCAGGTTCGCTCGAGAATCCACACCGATCCCGACGAGCTCGTGCATACCTACGCGCGGCTGATCAATGCCTCGCTCTCGAGCCGGCCCGCCGACATGAGAGTGATGCTGCACCTGTGCCGCGGAAATTTCCGCAGCGCGTGGGCCGCCCAGGGGGGCTACGAGCCCGTCGCCGAAGTCCTCTTCAACGAGATCGATGTGGACGGGTACTTCCTCGAGTACGACGACGAGCGGTCCGGAAGCTTCGCGCCGCTGCGCTGCCTGCCAAGGGGCAAGACCGCGGTGCTCGGCCTCATCACGAGCAAGCGCGGTGAGCTCGAGAACCGGTGCGCGATCAAGCGTCGCATCGATGAGGCAGCGCGCTTCGCGCCGCTCGAGCAGCTCGCACTCAGCCCGCAGTGCGGATTCGCGAGCACCTGCGAGGGAAACGTTCTGAGTCCGCGCGAGCAGCGCGCGAAGCTCTCACTCGTGGTGGAGCTCGCTCGCGAGGTGTGGCACTAAGAAACCGGGGCGGGTAGGTTGTGCCTCGGGCACGTCCGCGAGCACCATTCCGGTTTCGAGCTCGCAGGACGAAC
>JASHUC010000529.1 GCA_030040235.1 Gammaproteobacteria bacterium
TCCTGCGAGGCGCAGTCGGCGAGCTTGCCCGGGAGGGCAGGACCGGCCGCGACGCGCTTGCGCACCACGCGCTGGGCGGCCTTGAGCCGCTCCTGGGCATTAGCGATCGCGAACTGCGCGATGCGCTCGCCCGCATCCGGATGACGATGCAGCCACAGCGAAAGCGAGTCGCGCGCGAACGATTCGACGAGCGCAGCCGCATCACGCGATCCGAGCCGCTCCTTCATCTGCCCGGCGAATTGCGGCTCCTGAATCTTCACCGAGAGCACGAAATTCGCCTTCACCCACACGTCCTCGGGCGCGAGCTTCACGCCGCGCGGGATGATGGTGCGATTCTCCGCGAACTCACGCACGGCCTGTGAGACGCCGGCGCGCAGGCCGTTGACGTGCGTGCCTCCTTCGGGCGTGGGAATGAGATTGACGTAGCTCTCCGCCACGGACTGCTCGGCGTCGGGCGCCCAGACGAGCGCGTACTCGACGGCGTCTACATCGCCCTCGCGCTTGCCGGTGACCGGCTCGGCGGGCAGCCGCTCCGTCTGCCCGAGCTCCTCGAGCAGATAGGCGCCGAGATCCCCGGTGTAGAACCACTCCTCGGTCTCGCCGGTCGCTTCGTTACGAAATCGCACCCGCAGGCCCGCGCACAGCACCGCCTTGGCCTTCAAGGTGTGCTTGAGCTGCGGGACGGAAAACTTGTCGGAGTCGAAGAACTGCGGATCGGGCCAGAAGCGCACCGTCGTGCCGGTGTTGCGCTGGCCGACGGTGCCGACGACCTCGAGCTTGGAGACGACCTTGCCGTCGCGAAATCCGATGTTGTACTCGCGCCCGCCGCGCTTGACCCAGCATTCGAGATGCTTCGAGAGCGCATTGACCACCGAGACGCCGACCCCGTGCAGGCCGCCGGAGAATTTGTAGTGCTTGTCGGAGAACTTCCCGCCCGCGTGGAGGCGCGTGAGGATGAGCTCGACGCCGCTCACCTTTTCCTGCGGATGGATATCGACGGGCATCCCGCGCCCGTCGTCCGCCACCTCGAGCGAGCCGTCCTTGTACAGCGTGACGCTGATCTCCTTGCAATGGCCCTCGAGCGCCTCGTCCACGCTGTTGTCGATCACCTCGTGCGCGAGGTGATTCGGACGCGAGGTGTGGGTGTACATGCCCGGCCTGCGGCGCACGGGCTCGAGTCCGCTCAGGACCTCGATGTCGGAGGCGGTGTAGGACTGGCTCTGGCTCATCTCGCGCCCGAGACCGTCACGCGAAGTCGGCGATCAGAGCGGCCCGGCTCGGCGCCGGGACCGGCTCGATCGCGTGGTGATAGCCCTCGTGATCGATGCCGGCCGAGAGAGCGGCGCCCTGCTCGAGCGCGGCGATCATCGCGGGCGAGAGCTCGAAGCGCATGAAGTGCACCGAGGAGGTCTTCTGCGGACTCTCGCGCTCGAGGTCCTCGTCGGCGATCGCGAAAACCGGTTCGAATCCCGCCACGCGCACGAAGCAACGGCGCTCGATTCCCTTCAGCTCCCGGAGCTTTCGCTCGCGCTCCGCGGCGTCCGGGTACTCGATGAGCAGCGTCACCTTCCAGTTATGCCCGTCCGGGATCAGCGGATTGTAGGCCGCGAGCTCCGCGGCGATAGCCTCCGGCTCGAAGATGCGCTCCGCCCGCAGCATCTCCTGCACCTGGTACTGGATGGTCAGCCGATCCTCGAAGCACCAGGTCGTGTTGGGCCCGACGGCCAAGCGCCGCGGAACCTTGTGCGCGATCACTCGGGCGCGCATCTCATCGCGTCCGCGCGCGTACTGCTCGAGCGAAAGCAGATCCTGTGGAGCGAGCTTATCCATGCGATCTCGAACTCCGGTTCAGATCCCGTAGGCGGCGCGCAGCAAGGTGAGCGGATGCTCGGGCGCGCGCCTGCGGTGCGAGGCGTCGTGCGCCGCGCCCTGCGCACCCTCGCCGCGGGAGTCCTGCGCTGCGCTGAGCAGACTCTCGATCTGGCTCGCGGCCATCGGGCAATCGCTGCAGTAGTGATCCGCCCCCGCCCTGGCCACCCGCTGCGCAACGGGGGCGCCGATCTTGACAGAGGCGGCGCGGAATTCCTGCTTGACCCCGTAGGTGCCGTCGTGTCCCGAGCAGCGCTCGATCACCTCGACGGTGGTTCCCGGCACGAGCTTGAGCACATCGCGCGTCTTGAGGCCGATGTTCTGCACGCGCAGGTGACACGGTACGTGGTAGCTCACCTTGCCGAGCGTGGCCTTGAAGTCCGTGCGCAGGAGGCCGGCTCGATGGCGCAGCATGAGGTACTCGAACGGATCGAAGATGCGCGCGCGGATCGCCTGCACGTCGGTGTCGCCGGGAAACATGAGCGGCAGCTCCTGCTTGAACATCAGCACGCACGAGGGAATCGGCGCAACGATATCGCAGCCCGCATCGACCAGGCGCTCGAGCTCGGGGATGTTGCGCTCCTTGAGGCGCGCAACCCCCTCGAGATCACCGAGCTCGAGGCGCGGCATGCCGCAGCAGCGCTCACGCGCGAGGAGCCGCACGGGAATCGCGTTGTGCTCGAAGACGGCCGCAAGATCCTCCGCGAGCTGCGGCTCGTTGCGATTGGCATAGCAGGTCGTAAAGAGGGCGACCTGACCGCGCGTCGTCTCGGTGGGGCGCGGCTCGGGCGTCGCGCTGCGCCGCGCCGCCATTCGCCGGCGCGCCGTTCGCGAGTGATACCGGGGCACCGGAGCCTCCGGGTGCACGCCGAGCGTCTTCGAGAGCAGTGCGCGACCGGCCGGGGAGCGGTTGATCCGATTCACCACCTCCGCAACGACCGGAATGCCCGCAATTCTGCCCACCGCCTCCGTCGAGGCGAGCATCCGGTCGCGCAGCGCGAGGCCCTCGCGCCGGGTACGCACCGCCTTCGCGCGCAGCATCAGGTGCGGAAAGTCCACGTTCCAGGGATGGGGCGGAACGTAGGGACACTTGGTCATGAAGCACAGGTCACAGAGATAGCAATGGTCCACGACCTGCCAATAGACTTTTTTCTCAACGCTCTGCAGCTCGCCGGTCGCCGTCGCATCGATCGCATCGAACAGCGTCGGAAAAGCGTTGCACAGGCTGAAGCAGCGCCGGCAACCGTGGCAGATCTCGAAGATGCGCTCGAGCTCGCGGGTGAGTGCGGTCTCGTCGTAGAACTCGGGGTTGCGCCAATCGAGCGGATGACGCGCGGGGGCCTCGAGGCTGCCCTCGCGGCCATCCTTCACTTCCGATGGGGACATGGGGCCGAGCTCCTCTCAGGAGCCCGCGGATCCCGGCGTCAGATGCCTTCCAGAGCCTTCTGGAAGCGATTGGCGTGCGAGCGTTCCGCCTTGGCGAGCGTCTCGAACCAGTCGGCTATTTCGCCGAACCCCTCCTGGCGCGCCATCTTCGCCATGCCCGGGTACATGTCGGTGTACTCGTGCGTCTCCCCGGCAATGGCGGCCTTGAGGTTCAGCTTGGTGTCGCCGATCGGCAGCCCGGTGGCGGGGTCGCCGACCTGCTCGAGGTATTCGAGATGTCCGTGCGCGTGGCCGGTCTCCCCTTCCGCCGTGGAGCGAAACACCGCCGAGACGTCGTTGTAGCCCTCGACATCGGCTTTGGCTGCGAAATACAGATAGCGCCGGTTGGCCTGCGATTCTCCCGCGAATGCGTACTTGAGATTCTCTTCCGTCTTGCTGCCTTTGAGGTTCACGCCGCCTCCTCCGGAAAACGCGCGGTAAGCGCCCGTTCCAAGTAGAATTAGACCGTGTCTAAGTGTTTAGGCACTCTATGCCCTCCGGCCGGTATCGTCAACCGGCGGCTGGGGTTTGAACGGTGTAATGTGGGTTCGCTAGACCGGAGCGAGTGTGCCCCCCGATTCGCAATCGTCCGAATTCGAGCAAGCCCTCGAGGAGCTCGAGCGCCTCGTCGAGAGACTCGAGAGTGGTGATCTTCCCCTCGATGAGGCGCTCAGGAATTTCGAGCGCGGGGTGGAGCTCACCCGCAAGTGCCAGGGCGCACTCAAAGCCGCCCAGCAGCGGGTGGAGATTCTCTTGCGACGCGACGGGGCTCCGAGCCCGTTCGCAGTGTCCGACGAGGAGCCCGGTTCCGCGGACGAGCAGCCGTGAAGTAGGAGCGTTTTGATGACTGTTGCCGCCAACGATCCGGGCATCCTCGCCATCGAGGACGTGCAGGGGCGCGCCGACACGCGGCGCATCCCCATCGATCGCGTGGGCATCAAGGAGGTGAGCCACCCGGTACGCGTCAAGGACCGCGCCGCCGGCGAACAGCACACGATTGCGACCTTCAACATGTACGTGAGGCTGCCGCACGACTTCAAGGGCACACACATGTCACGGTTCATCGAGATCCTCCACGATCACGAGCGGGAGATCTCGGTCGATTCCCTGCGCGCGATGCTCGAGGAGATGACCGAACGGTTGCAGGCGGATGCAGGCCACATCGAGATGAGTTTCCCGTTCTTCGTGATGAAGCGTGCCCCGGTCTCGGGCGTCGAGAGCCTGATGGACTATCGCGCAACGCTCATCGGGGAGAGCCGCAACGGCCGCGCCGAGACGTGGATTCGGGTCGTGGTGCCGGTGACGAGCCTATGCCCGTGCTCGAAGGAAATCTCGGCGCGGGGCGCGCACAACCAGCGCTCGCACGTCACGATCGCCGTCGAGGCATCGAGTCACATCTGGATCGAGGAGCTGATCGAGCTCGCCGAATCGGAAGCCTCATGCGAGCTGTACGGGATCCTCAAGCGTTCGGACGAGAAATACGTGACCGAGCATGCGTACGACAATCCGAAGTTCGTCGAGGATCTCGTCCGCGACATCGCGGTGCGGCTCAATCGGGACGAGCGGGTCGCCGCATACGTCGTCGAAGCCGAGAACTTCGAGTCTATCCACAATCACTCGGCATACGCGCGCATCGAACGCACGCGGCAGGATCGCGCGTAGCGGCCGTTACGAGCCCGGATCTCCGCTCTGCAGCCGTCCGATGAGGGTGCGGAGAAAAACCCGGTTGAAGCGCAGCTGACACGATGCCGAGACCTGCTCGAGCAACGTCGAGCTCACCTTCAACACGGTCACCGCGGTCGAAGCGCGGATGGTCGCGGTACGCTTGGCCCCCGGCACGTAGCTCGCCTCGCCGAAGCAGTCGCCGGTGTCGAGCAGCCCGAGCCTGTGCCCATGGCGCTCGACGGCGCAGCTACCCGAAACGATGATGTAGAAGCGGTCGTCCATCTCGCCTTCCTTGACGATCTCCCCGTCGGCCGAGTAGTTCTGCCAGTGGCTCGCGCGCAGCACCTCCCAGATCTCCGCGTGCGAGAACTCATGGAAAAACTTCAGCCGCCGCAGCACTCCGAACTGCTCCTGGCGGTCGATCCGTGCGTTCTGCTCGCGCAGCTTCTGGTGCACGCGGGTGAGCTCGGCCGCGAAGTCGAGTCCGCTCTTGTAGCGCTTCGCCGGATCCTTCTGCAGCGCCACGGCCACGACGTTCTCGAGCTCCTCGGGCACGTCCTGCTGCAGGGTGTGAATGGGCGGCGGGGTGGCGTAGACGATCTGATGCAGCAGCTTCTGCAGATTGCCCGCGCGGAACGGGCGCGAGCCGGTGAGGAGCTCGTACATCACGGCCCCGAGCGAGTACAGATCCGAGCGGTTGGTGAGCTCGAGACTCTGCACCTGTTCGGGCGACATGTACGAGGGGCTGCCGGCGATACCCTCGATGCGCGAGATGTCGGAATCGGCCACCAGGGCGATGCCGAAGTCGATGATGCGCACGTCGCGGTCCTGCGTGAGCATCACGTTCGAGGGTTTGACGTCGCGATGGATCACGCCCCGCGAGTGGGCGTAGTGCAGCGCCCGGGCGCATTTGTAGATGATCTCGACCGTATCGTCGATGCGCAGCAGATTGTCGGGGCGGCAGTACGCGGCGAGCGTGCGTGCTCCGTGCACGTGCTCCGTCACGACGTAGCAGTAGCCGTTCTCCTCGCCCGCATCGTAGATCGGGAGGATGTTCGGATGCTGCAGCATGCCGACGAGATGCGCTTCGGACAGAAACATCTTGCGCGCGGTGCGCGCGCGCTCCTCGTCGCCGCCGGCGTCGATGTTGTAGAGCTTGATGGCAACGTCACGCCCGTAGTACGCATCGTGCGACAGATACACGATGCCGGTGCTGCCGCGCCCGACCTCTTTGATGACCGCGTACTTGCCGATCTTCTCGGGGATCTTGCGTGCAGCGGGAGACGAGCGGGCCTGTAGCGACATGAGTGCGTGGGGAACGATGTGGACAGGCCGCAGCAGAATACGGAGCGGCGCCCGATGCGACTGTGATGCAGCCCTCACCCATCGAGCGGAGCCGTGGAATCAAACGCAGGCCGCCGCTCAGCGCCGCTTGGCGAAGTGATCGAAACCGGAATGCGAGAACTCGATCACAGACCCGTCGTGCTCGACGACCGCGCCCGCAGCGCTCACCAGCGTCCCGACGCGGCGATACATCCACCTCTCGGGCGGCACGTCGCGCAGCAGCGAATCGAGGCGCTGCGGCGGCACGCTGAAGAGCAGCTCGTAGTCGTCACCGCCCGTGAGTGCGAATTCGCGCGCGCGGGTGAGCCCGACGGCGTCGACCAGCGCTTTAGAGAGCGGCAATTGATCATAATCGAGAACCGCGCCGCAGCCGCTCGCGGCGCTGAGCCTGCCCGCATCGGCGAGCATCCCATCCGAGATGTCGATGCACGCGCTCGCGTAGTCTCGCAGGCGCCGTCCGAGCGCCACCCGCGGCGTCGGATAGAGGAGCCGGTCCCGCAGCTCGCGGTCGATGCGCGGATCGGCAACGGCAAGGCGCGACTCCTCGAGCGCGAGGCCGGCCGCCGCATCGCCCGGGGTGCCACTCACGAGCAGTACATCGCCCGCCGAACCACCCGAGCGCCGCAGC
>JASHUC010000530.1 GCA_030040235.1 Gammaproteobacteria bacterium
TCGCGCGCGCCGGTCCGCTCATCGAGCGGATAGCAGTCGTGCACCCAAATGAGCGAGTGGGTGTCGCAGAGCGGCTCGAGGTGCATGAAATCACGCAGCGCGAAGTCGAAATGATGCATGCCGTCGATGAAAGCCATGTGCACGCGCCGCCCGCCGAGCTCGGCGACCACATCGTGGCGTGCGAAGAACTCGTCGCTCGTCTCGGTGAAGACGCTCTGCAGCGCCCCGAGCGGGTGCCTGAGGCGCGGGGCGGGGTCGATCCCGATGGCACGGGTCGCGGGGCTTACGAGCTCGAGCGAATCCCCACGGGCGACGCCGATCTCGAGGTATGTGGGTGGGCGCAGCTCCCTGTGCACGCGGGCGAGCACGCGCAGGTAGTCCTCGCCCGGCAGCTCGAGCTCGGCGAGCAAGCGATGAGCGCGGCTATAGTCGCTCAAGGCAAGCGCACGCTGACACAGCGCGGCCGCCTCGCGCCGGCGCCCGATCCAGCGGCTGAGGCGAGCGCGATAGTAGAGGTGTCGCGCCCGGGCGCGCTGCTCAGCCGCCGGCATGAGCATCGCGCTCCGGCGCGAAGGCGCGCCGCATGACCCCGCCGTGCTCCATCATCCCGCTCCCCCGCGCGAGCGGGCGCGACAGGCGCTCCGGCAGGGGACGCCCGAGCAGCCGGTACAGATTTGCGAGCTGTCGCCGGTAGAGCTCATCGAACTGCCTCACGGCCTCCTGAGGATTGTAGTCACCGAACCACCAGAACCAATCCGAGCTCTCGCAGAGCGCGAGCTGCCGCTCGGTGGGAGCACGCAGGTCCACGGATTGTGAACTGTCGAAGGCCGTTTTGGCCTCGCAGAGCACGTCCCAGGCTGCATTCTTCGCCGGATCGCCCATCCAGGTCGCAAGCGTGCCATGCACCCAGCTCCCGGCGACCACCCGCTCGAGGGGCCGCGGCGCAAGCCCGCGCGCCACACATTCCGAGAGCGTCGTGAGCTCGAGGGTGGGATGGTCACTGAGGGCCTTGTAGAGCGCGCTCAGGAAGTAGTAGCCGTTGAAGGGGTAGTACTCCCAGGCGTTCTCGCCATCGAGCGCGATGAGCACCGCCCGGCCGGGATCGTCCCCGCCGGCGAGCTGCTCGAGCTCGTGGACGAGGTTGCTCGCCGCATCGTCCCCGTGCCAGGTCGCGTAGGTGAAGCCGATGAGATCGGAGAGCCGGTCGTCGCGGAAGAAAACCTGCAGCCGGCCACCCGGCATCTGATACGGCCGGTAGAGCGCATCGCGATCCTCCGCGCGAGCGCCGCCGGCGGCGCTCGCGGCGAGACTCGCCCGCAGCACGTTGCCGCCCGAGGCCGCCCAGCGCAGGCCGCTCGCCTCGATGAGTCGCAGCGCGGCCGAGCTCACCGCGCCTTCCGAGGGCCAGCAGCCGCTCGGCGGCGTCCCGAAGCAGCGCGTGAAGACCCGCACCGCCTCGGCGAGGTGCCAGGCCGCGCGCTCCTCGCCACCGGGATAGCCCGCGTGCTCGGGGAGCGGTGCCGCCGGCATCGCCTCGCGGGCCGCCCGAAAGTCGATGAGCAGAGGCAGGATCGGATGACTGTACGGACTCACCGAGAGCTCGCAGCGGCCCTGCTCCCAGAGCCGCCTGAAGCGCGGAATCACCGCGCCGATCAGCTCGCCGACGATGACGAGCAGCTCGCGGCGCTGCGCCTCGGAGAAGTCGCGGCCCTGCTCGGCGAGCGCCGCGATCCGCACGTCCGAGCGGCGCACGGTCTCGGCCATCCAGGCGAGGTGATACCACACGGCGAGGTCGCGGATCAGCCGATCGGAGGCATATTCCGCGTGCTCCTCGGTCGCGAGCGTCTCGGCGAGCGTCGCAAGCTCGAGATAAGGAGCGAAGCGCTCGATCATGTTCTTGCGATTGGCTCGCAACGTTGCGCGCAGCAGCGCCAATCGCTCCGGGCCGCGCTCGGGCAGGGGCGCAGGCGCAAGAAGCGCGAGCACCGGGTCCGGGAGTCGCTCGCCGTGCTCGAAGTGCCGGCCGATGCGCGCGCTCAAGTCCTCGAGCTGCTCGAGCAGGATCGGAGTGAAATTCACGACCGCACGCGCCCCCGGGTGCTGCTCCAGATGCGCGGCCATGTCCGTGTAGTCCTTGATGGCGTGCAGGTAGGTCCACGGCAGCACGTACTGGCCGGTGAGCGAGTCGCGGTACTGCGGCTGATGCATGTGCCACAGCAGCACGACGGGAAGCCTGTGCGGCGGGGTCAACCGGCCCCCGTTCGGGCACACGGACGTGCCCCGCCGCCGCAGGTGGCGAGCGGCGAGCAAAGACCGCGCTCTTTGCGAGCCGCCGCGAGCGTCGCGGCAGGATGCCCGATCGCTCGCTTCACAACAGCTTTCGCAGCATGTCCGAGGTGACGAGCACGACGCCCTTCTCCGTCACGTGGAAGCGCCGGAGGTCGGCTTCGCGCTCGAATCCGATCCGCGTGCCCTCGGGGATCTGGCAGCCTTCGTCGATGATCGCGTGGCGCACGTGGCTGTCGCGTCCGATCTCGACGTGCGGCAGGATCACCGCGCCCTCGACCGTCGAGTGCTCGTCGACCCGCACGTCCGAGAACAAAAGCGTACCCCGCACGGTCGCGCCCGAGATGATGCAGCCGCCCGAGACCATGGAGTTCACGGCCATGCCGCGCCGCCCGTCCTCATCCAGCACGAACTTCGCGGGCGGCGAGTGAACCTGGTACGTCCAGATCGGCCACTCGCGATCATAGATGTTGAGCTCGGGGTCCACGTACACGAGCTCGACGTTTGCTTCGTAGTAGGCATCGATCGTGCCCACGTCGCGCCAGTAGCTCTGCGCACGGGTCTTCACGTCCTGAAACGGGTACGCAAACACCTGGCGATGACCGATCGCCTGCGGGATCACGTCCTTGCCGAAATCGTGGTGGGAGGCGGTATTGGCGGCATCCTCGACGAGCAGCCTCTCGAGCAGGCGCGTGTTGAAGACGTAGATGCCCATCGAGGCGAGAATCGAATCGGGCCGGTTCGGAAGGGTATCGGGCAGCGCGGGCTTCTCGGTGAATTTGGTCACGCGGTTCCATTCGGTCGCGGTGAGAACGCCGAAGCTGCGTGACTCGCGCGCCGGCAGCACGACGACTCCGACCGTCACGTCCGCGCCCTTCTCGACGTGGTAGGCGATCATCGGGCCGTAGTCCATCTTGTAGATGTGGTCGCCGGCGAGCACGAGCACGTGCTTGGGTCGGTGCGAGAGGATCAGGTCGAGATTCTGGTAGAGCGCATCCGCCGTCCCGCGATACCAGTTCTCGCCGATCTGCTGCTGCGCGGGGACCACCTCGACGAATTCGCCGAACTCCCCGCGCAGGTAGCTCCAGCCCTGATGCACGTGCTGAATCAGCGATTGCGCCTTGTACTGGGTGAGGATCGAGATCTGGCGGATTCCGGAGTTGACGCAGTTCGAGAGCACGAAGTCGATGATCCGGAACTTGCCCCCGAAGGGCGTTGCGGGCTTGCAGCGATGCTCCGTGAGGTCCTTGAGCCGCTCGCCCCGGCCGCCCGCCATCACCACCGCGAGCGTGCCGCTCGTCAGGCGGCTCACGTAGCGTCCGGAGGATGCACGCGCGGGAGGTCTCGACATGGCTGTTACGATCGGGGGATCGGGGGATCGGCGCTCCTACGATACCGCTGCACGTACCTCTAGAGCCACTTCATGAGCCCGAGCTCGAAGGGGTGCGAGAGCAGCTCGTGAAACGGATAGACGCGGATCTCGGTCGCAAACTGACCGCAGCACGGCGGCTGCGCGTCGAGGGCGAACACCTCCGCGCCGTCGGGCAGGCGCTCGCCGGTCGCTGTGAGCGCCGCAGTCCAAAGCCCGGCGGCTTGCGAGCTGCGGTAGGAGGAGAGTGCCGGCGGCTCGAAGCTCGCCTCCGGCACTCGCCGGCGCGCCACGAACTCCACCCGCACATCACCCGGGGAGAGCCCGGCGAGTGAGGCCGCCACCTTGAGCCGCAACCGCTCGCGCTGCGGCAGCTCGCTCGGGGTCTCCGACAGCAGCCGCAGGTCGACTTTCGGCCAGAGCTGGCGGATGCGCTGCTTCCAGTCCGCGAGCAGCCGGGCGCCCGCGAAATCCTGTGCGGCGAGGCTCTGGTACTGGCGCGCGGCGGGCTGGTAGAGCCCGTCGATATAGTCCTGCAGCATGCGACGGGCGCTGAACTGCGGGATCACCGTCATCATGGCGCGCTTGCTGCGCCGGACCCATTCGGTGGAATGGCCCTGTCCGTTGCGCTCGTAATAAAGCGGCAGGACCTCCTCCTCGAGAGTATCGAGGATCAGCTCCGCCTCGAGCGCATCCCGGCGCTCGGGCTCGCGCACATTGACGGGCGGTACGCCCCAGCCGTTGTCGTAGGCCCATCCTTCGGCCCACCAGCCGTCGAGCACGGAGAGGTTGAGCCGCCCGTTGATCGCCGCCTTCATCCCTGAGGTGCCGCTCGCCTCGAGCGGGGCGATGGGATTGTTGAGCCAGACGTCCACGCCCGAGACGAGCCAGCGGGCGAGCTGCATGTCGTAGTCCTCGACGAACACCACCCTGCCTGCGAACTCCGGGTCGAGCATGAGCTCCATGATCTCGCGCAGCACGTGCTTGCCGGGCTCGTCGGCCGGATGCGCCTTGCCTGCGAACAGGAACACCACCGGACGGCCGGGCTTGTGGATCAGCCGGGCGAGCCGCTCGCGATCCTTGAGCAGCAGCGCCGCCCGCTTGTAGGTCGCAAAGCGACGCGCGAAGCCGACCGTGAGGACGTTCGGCTCGTGGGGATCGAGCCAGCGCGTGATGTGACGCCACTGAGCGGCGGGGAGACCCTTGCGGGCGTAGGCGCGTTGCAGGCGCTCACGCACACCCGCGAGCATGCGCGACTTGACCGACTGCGCCATCGCCCAGTACACCTCGTCGGGCAGCGGCTCGAGCCGCCGCCAGAATTGCGGCTCCGTGAGCCGCTCCCGCCAGTCGGGTCCGACCCGCTCATCGAAGAATGCCGACCAGCTCTGGTGCAGAAAGGTCGGCACGTGCACGCCATTCGTCACGAAGCCGACCGGGTTCTCCTCCGGACGGATCTCGGGCCAGGTGTCGGCGCAGAGCCGTGCGGAGACCAAGCCGTGCACGCGGCTCACGCCGTTCACGCGCCGCGCGCCGTTGAGGGCGAGACGCGTCATGTTGAACAGTCCCGGCGCGCTCGGCGCGCTTCCCAGCTCGAGCAGCCGCTCGATCGGCACGCCGAGCTCGCGGGCGAAGTCGCCGAAGTGCGCGATGACGAGATCGTGGCTGAAGGCGTCGTGTCCGGCCGCAACCGGCGTGTGGGTCGTGAAGACGCATTGCGAGGCGATCGCCTCGAGCGCCGCCGCGAACGGCAGACCGAGCGCGAGGTGCTCACGCAGCAGCTCGAGAATGAGGAAGGCGGCGTGCCCCTCGTTGAGGTGGCACACGGCGGGCGAAAGCCCCAGCGCGCGGAGTGCCCGCCGGCCACCGATCCCGAGGATCATCTCCTGGCGGATTCGGGTTGACTCGTCGCCGCCATATAGCCGGTGGGTGATGTCGCGATCGGAAGGCGCGTTCTCCCCTAAATTGGTGTCGAGCAAATACACCGAGACCCGTCCAGCACGTGCCCTCCAGAGCCGGGCGGCCACGTCACGCCCCGCGATGCGCACGCTCACTGTGAGCGGGTTGCCTGCGGAGCCGACGACCGGCTCGACCGGTAGATCTCGCGGGTCGTGCTCGGCGTATTCGGCGTGCTGCACACCGTCGTTATCGACCGTCTGCGTGAAGTAGCCCTGGCCATAGAGCAATCCGACCGCGACGAACTGGATGCGGTCGTCGCTCGCTTCCTTGCAGTAGTCGCCGGCGAGGACGCCGAGGCCTCCGGAATAGATGGGGAAGCTTTCGTGGAAGCCGTACTCCGCGCAAAAGTACGCGATGAGCGGAGTGGTTTGGGACGGTGCCGGCGCCTCGAGATAGGCATCGAAGGCCCGCACCACCTCGCCGTAGCGGGCGAGGTAGACCGGGTCCTCGGCGGCATGCTCGAGCGTTTCCTGATCGATGCAGCGGAGCAGCAACCGGGGGTTGCCGTCCACCTGCTCCCAGAGCTCGGGGTCGAGGTCCTCGAAAAGCGCCCGGGTGGGTCGATGCCAGCTGAAGAACAGGTTCCCGGCGAGCTGCGGCAGCCGCCGGAGCGCGGCCGGCATGACCGGCGTCACTTCCAACAGGGCATCTCGCATGGACGATCGACGGTGGCAGCCAGAAAAGGGCGCGCAGTCTAGCATCACCCCGGCGGTGTTGCAGCGCGGCAGAAGGGCACACGATAGACTGGGCGGATGCTCGAGCACCCGGAACTGGCGCGGTCTGTGCGGAGGATCCTCCGGGCTTGTGGCTTCGCGCTGGGCTCGGCGGCCCTGAGCTCCCTGGCGCTGGGCTCCCTGGCGCTGGGCTCGCGGGCACTCGGCTCTGCGCGCGCGGCGCCGGGTCCGCAGGGGGCCGCGCCCGCCCGCACGACCGGTTGCCTTGCCGACGGCAGCGGCTACTTCCGGGCGCGCGTTCGGGGGGCCATGAATCTCGATCTCGATTGGCGCAACGGCGAGCTCGAGTGCGAGGGCGGCGCACGCGCGAGCGGCGGGGTTCGGTTGAGCTTCGCAGGTCCGCTCGGGACTCATGGGCGGCGCTTGCGCCTGCTGATCGGGGTGAGCGCGCTGCCAGCGAGCGCGGCTGGAAACGCCGTCGCAAGCTGGCACGCCTTGCCCACCAATCTCACGGTGATCGTCGAAGGCGCGCAGCGGCTCTTCGCCACGCGCGGCGACGACAAGTGCACGATGGATAGCCTGAGGCTCGAGCCGCTACACGGCGCGCGCGGCGCATCGCAGGTCTATCGCGCCGTGGCGCGCGGCTTCTGTACCGCTCCCGCGAGCGGCGTCACGCGCAACGAGCGCATCCTCGTCACGCGTTTCGATTTTGCGGGGCGCCTCGTCCTCGATGCTCAGTGAACGAGCGTCACCGACGGATCGAGCGTTCGCAGCGCGCCGAACGCGGTGGTCGTCCCGGTTCGCCAGAGGTCGTCCTGCGTGTAGGTGTTGCCGAAGACGTTATTGCACTGGCCCGGCCTGGGAGTGAACATCGAGCCCGTCGTTCTCAGGCAGGTGAAGTTGCTTGGCGCCTTGGCCACCTTCGCGGCAGGCGGATCCTTCGCCTGCTTGGTGTGGCTCTGGGACACCTGGGTACGATTCGCAGCAGCCCGAGTGTCTGCCTTTGCGAGGATCGGGCTCGCGGAGCTCGTGCTCGATTGCGCGGCGGGGGATACCGGGGGATTACCTGCCCGGGCGGCCCCGAAGCCGAGCGTTGCGACAAAGGCGAGCGAGCAGGCTGCGATGACGGTTCTTCGCATTCGCATGGGGAGCCTCCTCAATTGTCCGCATTTCGGTGGACAGTCTGCTGCATTTCGAGTTCCGGCTCAATTAGGCTAGGAGCCCCTGGCAGCAGCGGTACCGTTGCAGCGCCGCAACCGGCCCGCGCTTACCTTCCAAAGATGAGGAGACGAACGTGACTAGCCGGCTGCTTCCCGCCCTCTTCGCCGCTTCCGCATTCGCCGCGCTGGGACCGGCTCGGACCGCGCATGCGCAGTCCGAGCCTTTGCAGGATCTCTCGACCTTCCCGCGCACGACGCTCGAGATTCATAGCGCCTCGGCGACGCATCAGTTCGAAGTCTGGGTCGCCGATACCGAGGGCCGGAAAACCCAGGGCCTGATGTACGTGCGCTATCTGCCCGAAGATCAGGGAATGCTCTTCACCAATTGCTGCGACGGCATCTGGATGAAAAACACCTATATCCCGCTCGACATCGTGTTCGTCGGCACCGAAGGGCGCATCGTGAAGATTGCCGAGCGTGCACGCCCCTTCGACTTGACGACCATCAGCGCGGGACAGCCGGTTGAAGCGGTCGTCGAGCTGAAGGGGGGGGAGGCGGCTCAGCTCAAGCTGAAGGCTGGCGATCGCGTCAGCTGGAAGCCGCCCGCCGCCGCCCCTGCGCAAGCTCGGCCGTGATCGCCTCGTGAGCGGCTGATCCCTCCCGCGCCCGGACCCGGATGGGCGTTGCGCCTCTGCAACGCCTTCACCCGCAGCCCGTCGAGCAGGGCTTCATCAACCACTCAGCTCCGGGGGCTTGCCTTTAACTACCTCCCGGGCGACCCGGCCAACTCCCCGCCGATTCCTTCCGCTTGCCTGCCGGCGGCTCTGTTGCGAATCAGCCAAGGATAGCTTCCGCAACTACAAAGCCGCTGTTAACATGTTGTTCATACGAGATCGGACGGGAGCCAGACCCAGTCTGGACCGATCTCAAAACGAACCTTGGCCGGAGAATTCCACAAAGGGGAGTGCCCGGCCCAACCGAGACGGCGCAAGCCCTCTCGCAGGAGGAACCAATGAGTCTCAACGGTGAACTGGCGCGTGCCGCGTTCAGGCATACGCTCGCCTCGGGCCTTATCGCGGTCTGCGGCGCAAGCAGCCTTGTCGCGTACGCTCAACAGCAAACAACCACGGGAAATGCCGTCGCGCAACAACCAACCGCAGCCTCAAATGCCGTCGCGCAGCAGACGAAGCCGGCGGGAGATCTCGTGGGGCAACAGACAAAGGCGGCGACTGGAAATCTCCTCGCGCAGCAAGCAACGCCGGCGGCGAATCTCCTCGCGCAGCAAACAACGACGCCGGCACCGGCGGCACAGGCGCAAGGCGGACAGCCGCTGCAGGAGGTCGTTGTCACGGGAACGATGATCAAGCGCACGGACTTTGAGACCCCGAGCCCGATTCAGGTCGTGACTGCGGAGGACATGCAGAACTCCGGCTACACGAGTGTCTCGCAAGTCTTGAGCAATCTGGCCGCCAACGGGCAGGGAACTCTGTCGCAGTCGTTCGCAGGAGCGTTTGCGGGGGGCGCGTCGGGCATTGCCTTGAGAGGATTGACGGTCGGCGACACGCTGACGCTCATCGACGGCGAACGCATGGTGCCGTACCCGCTCTCGGACGATGGCGAGCGCACTTTCGTCGACACCAGCGAAATTCCCCTCCTGGCCGTCGATCACATCGACGTGGAGAAGGACGGCGCCTCCTCGGAATACGGTTCGGACGCCATGGCCGGCGTCGTCAACGTGATGCTCAAGAAGACCTACACCGGTTTCGAGTTCAACGCCGAAGGCGGCACCACCTACTACGGTGACGGCACGACCGAACGCATCACAGGTATTGCCGGCATCGGCGACCTCACCGATAACGGTTACAACGCCTACATCGCGATCGAGTACCGTCACCAGGACGAAATCGACGATTGGACCCGATCGGCAGACTGGAATCAGCTCAACTGGATTCCCGAGGGCGGCACGAATGCCACGCCCGGCGCGGGCAGCCTGTTCACCGAGACGAGCGCCAGTCCGTTTCCGGCCGGCTCCGGCCCGTATCTCGTGCCTTCAAGCGCGACGTCCTATCAATCGCCCGGCGTCGTCTATACCAGCTCCGCCTGTGCCAGCGAGGCGGCCCTGGCGGCCGATGAGTGCACGATCCTTCCGTATCGCGAGCAGATCCAGCCGCAGACCGGGAACCTGAATGTCATCGGGCGCTTCACGAAGAGCCTCTGGGACAACTGGCAGGTCGTCGTGACGGCGTCGCTCTTCCGGAGCGAAGCGGAGCAGGTGGGAGGCTATGCCACTACCGATCCCGATGGACCCGGTTCCCCGATCCAGTTCCCCGTTTATGGACCGGGCTTCGTCGGCGTGAGCACACCGGTCACCCTCACCGTGCCGGTCGGCAATCCCATGAATCCGACCAGCTCGCCGCTCTATCCCGTCGCAACGCTCACGGAGTTCGGTCAAACAGTGACCGAGTTCGATACGGATACCTACCGCGCATTCGCGGAACTCAAAGGGACGGCGGGGGGGTGGGACCTCGACCTCGACGCCGGCGACATGTACGCGCTCACGGAGCAACACTATCTCGGCGCCATCGACTACGCCGCCCTGCAGACGGCTCTGGACGATGGCGAGACGTTCGGCGAGATGCAGGGTATGGCGTCCGAGATCTCACCGGCGCTCACCAGCGACATGTCCGATACGCTGACCGTGTTGGATTTCCGGGGTACGCGCCCGCTCTTCAACCTTCCCGGCGGACCGGCGGAGCTCGGTCTGGGCGTCGGCTATTACCACCGCTATCTCGATTCCACCCAGTCGCCCCTGGTGGACTCCGGTCTGTATGACGACATCAACCTCGCGTACGCCTACGGCGGGCAGACCGATTACAACGGCTACGGCGAGCTGGATTTGCCGATCCTCTCCAATCTGGAGGTCGATGCCTCGGGGCGTTACGACCATTACAGCCCCGTCGGCGGGGGCAAGGCCGTTCCGAAATTCGGCGTCAAGTATGCGCCGATCAAGATGCTCACGTTCCGCGGCACCTGGGGGCAAGGATACCGCGCACCCAACCCGGCGGAATACGGACACGCCGCCGAGGCCTATCTGCTCGGAGACTTGGCCGATGCCAAGCTGTGTCCCAGTTCGGATTCCTCGCCTTATATCCCCTCATACGGTCTCAACTTGCCAGTGACGCCGGTCGCGGGCGACGTGGCGAGTTTCTGCAACTTCCCAGCAGTCTTCGTTCAGGGCACGAACCCGAACCTGAAGCCCGAGACCTCCACCAACTACACGGCGGGCTTCATCTTTACGCCCGTCGAGCAAGTGAACCTGTCGGCCGACTACTGGTCCATCAAGGTGAAGAACCTCATCGTGGACCCGGCGGAGTTTTCGGCGCTCCCCTTCGCTCCGGCGCCCGTCTCTAACATTCGCACCGGTCCCGTGACGCTGCCGGTGCTCACGCCGAGCGGAGCTACGGAGCTCGAGACCTTCCCCGAGGGTGAACCGATCTACACTCTGTCCACGTACGAGAATGCGGGCGAAGTCGTCGTCGAGGGAGTCGACGTCGATTTGATCGCGCATTTCGACCTCGGCAACTTCGGACGCATCAGCCCGCAACTCAACTATTCGCACGAGTTCGAGTGGAACATGAGCAGCTGCTACGCAGGAACGTGCGACACGGTGTACCTCGCGGGCACGCACGGTCCCACGGGCATATCGGGTGACACGGGAAACCCGGAGGATCGTGCCGTGTTCACGCTCGCGTGGGATCGGGGTCCGTGGGATGTCACCTGGACGGTGAACTATGTCGGCCACTACAGCCTGGAGGATCCCTCGGTCGGAATCGACACTTGTGCGGAGGCCGTGGCCGCCTCGTTCAACGCCGCGAAGTTCCTGGACGGCGTGTACCCCTCATCGGCCTGTACCGTCCCGCACTTCACCTATGTGAACCTGTACGCTTCCTACAGTTTCACCAAGGATCTCATGGTGTACGGCTCTATCGTGAATGTGTTCAACCAGCCGCCTCCGCTCGATGTACAGACCTACGGCGGTGGGTTGCTGGCGTACAATCCGTCGATGGCCGAGGCCGGCGCGATCGGCGCGTTCTTCAACGTCGGCTTCAAGTGGAAGATCTTCTAGTCACGACTGGATCGCGACTTTGAATACTCGGCGCCCCTCGCGGGCGCCGATTTTTTTGGAGGCCGAGCGACGGCTCGGAACGACATCGAAAACGCCGCCTCGAGCTGCTATCGAGCGCCGCCGCCAGCCGTTCCGAACTCCGCAGCTTCCAGTGACGGGGTGAACTTCGGCGGCTCCGTCGCCGGCGAGTGCACGCTGAAGGCGTAGCCGCAGGCGAGCAGCAGCGGCTCCGACCAAGCCGGCCCGATGAAGGAAAGTCCCACGGGCAAGCCCCGCACCTGTCCCATCGGCACCGAAAGGTGCGGATAGCCCGCGACCGCGGGGAGGGTTGTCGAGGCGTCGGTGTTTCGATCGCCGAAAGCCACATCGACGCGCCAGGCGATGGTCGT
>JASHUC010000531.1 GCA_030040235.1 Gammaproteobacteria bacterium
GAGCACCATCGCGGAGGTGCGCAGCTCCCGCTCGAGCGGCGCCGGCAGCTGCGGCCACTGCCCGGCACGCTTGCGCGCGCGCTCCTGCCAGTCCTTCCAGGTCTCGACCTCGTGCGCCCAGATCCTCTCGAAGGGCTCGAGGAGTGCGGTGAGGGCGAGCGTCGCCGCCGATTCGCGTCCCGAGGAGAATGCGAGCGCGAGCGTCGCGCTGCGCGCAAGCTCACCCAGGAGGGCAACGTTGCCGGGGCCCGCGCTCGAGTACTCCCAGGTCATGCCGCCGTTTCGCGCGAAGTCCTGCCAGCCGTCGCTCACCCCGACGCAACCGGCGCTCGCGCGGCCGAAGGCATCGCGCTGGCGCGCGTCGACCGCTGCGAGTGCGACCGCGTAGGGACCCTGCCGCGCCCAGAGAACTTTGCGGCCACGCGACTCATTCACCTCCGCGAGGTTGTCGTGTCCAGTTCCGCCGATGTGCGGTGCGAGCAGTGCGTAAGGCCTCAATCCCGCATCGCCTGCGAGCTCCACGCTCACCAGTAACACGTCGCGCTGCGCGCACGGCACGATGCGCAGCGTGAGCTCGTAACGCGGATGATGGTGCACGATGGTGACGGCCGGAACACCGTCCGCGGCGAGGGTCACGGTGTGCTGCTCGAGCCGCTTGACCTCGACCCAGAACCCGTGACCGTCCGCGACCAGAAATCCGAGATCGCGGATCTGCGGCGTGTCTACTCGCGGGTAGTAGACCTCGTTGAGAATCCCGCCGCCGATCGTGAACCAAAGACGCGAGGCGCCGAGCGAGCAGCCCAGGATCTCCTTCGCAGCGCTGCACCACGTCGGGGAGATGCCCGGGGCGCCCGGCGCCGTTTTCGGCTCGGGCGAGCTCATGACCGGATGCGCCGTGGGCGCCGGTGGGAGGCAGGCGCGGCCCAACCCGGCTCGAGCCACAGTCGAAACGCGCCTTTGAAGGCATTCATGTTGTCGCCGGGCAGCGCTCCCGGCGGGAGGCTTTTGAGCCTCGCGGCGTTGCCACCGCCGATCACGACGTACTCGACCTCGAAGGCGGTGCGCAGCCGCTCGGTCACGTCGAAGACCGCCTGCTCCCACTTCTTGCGCCCGAGACGCTCGAGTCCCGCGATGCCGAGATACTCCTCGTAGGTGCGCCCCTTCTTGTAAGGCAAGTGCGCGAGCTCCGTCGCCTCGATCACCCCGTCGAGAATCAGCGCGGTGCCGAGGCCGGTGCCGAGGCCGAGGAACAGCATGCGCCCGCCGCGGTAACTCCCGATCGCCTGCATGGCCGCATCGTTGATGATGCGTACCGGGTGGCCGAGCGACTTGCGAAAGTTGAACCCGACCCAGCCCTTGCCCAGATTGCAGGGCTCGGCAATCGGCTTGCCGCGCCACACGATTCCGGGATAGCCGAGCGAGATCCGATCGTAGCGCCATCCGCGGGTGAGCGATCGCACCGCCGAGGTCAACTGGCGCGGCGTCATGCGCGGACCGGAGCGCGCCTTGCGCACCTCGGACTCACCTTGCAGGAGCACCTTGACGTGGGTGCCGCCGAGGTCGATCGCCAGGATGCCGGACCTGCCTGAGGTGCGCGCCCTCACGACCCGGCGCCTTTCGTGTGGAGCCCCGCGTAGTCCTGCTGCGCCCGCTCGATGAGGTACGCCCGCACGGCCGCCTGCTCGTGCGCGCTCAGCTGGGATTTGAAGGAGACCATGCCCTGCGACTCGAGCGCGCCGTCATCGACCACGGCCTTCCAGAGCGCATCATTCGAGAGGGCGGCACTCATACGAAGATCCGGCACGAGCCCGCCCGAGACCGCCGCATCGCCATGGCAGGAGCCGCAGCGGCGGGCGTACTGGCGGGCCCCTTCGGCTGCGAGCGCGGCGCTCACCGGCGCGGCCGGAGGCGCGGGGAAGCTCAGCGGCGCCGACGGTGGGGGTGGCGGAAGATGCGCCTTGCCATCGAGCGTGAACGTGAGCACGCGGCTGCGGTTGACGACCGGCCCCGATTTGGAAGCCAGCACGCCCCCGACGAGCGGGAACACCCCGCCCCACCCCGCGAGCACGCTCACATACTGCTTACCGCCGACGGCGAAGCTCATCGGGGCGGCAATCACGCCGGTCTGTGCAGGGAAGGACCAGAGGGGTTTACCATCGCTTGCGCCATAAGCCGCGATCTCACCGGCGGCTGTCCCCTGAAAGACGAGGTTGCCGGCCGTGGACAGAACACCTCCGTCCCAGGGCCCCTTCTCCTTGGCGCGCCATACCTCACGCCCGCTGATCGGATCCCAGGCCGAGAGATAGCCTTTGAGCCCGGCGAGCGCCTGCGCCCTCGCCCGCGGATCCGCAGGCAGGCTGGTCGTCGCCTGATCGATGCCCATATTGACCGCGAGCCTCTCCGGTTCGAACGAGCGATCGAGAAGGTAAGGAAACGCCATCTCCTGCGCCGGGATGTACACGAGTCCCGTCAGCGGGCTGTAACTCATCGGCTGCCAGTTGTGCCCGCCCAGAGCTCCGGGCGCACCGACCCACACCTTTCCCGTCCGGTCGTAGAGCGCCTCGGGATTGACGAGCGGCCGGCCCGTCTCCGGATCGATTCCCCGGGCCCAGTTGACCGGCACGAAGCTCTTGGCCGAGAGCAGCTTACCGGTCACCCGATCGAGCACGTAGAAGTAGCCGTTCTTCGCCGCCTGCATGATGAC
>JASHUC010000532.1 GCA_030040235.1 Gammaproteobacteria bacterium
GCACGAGTAATTGGATGAAGCAGTGGGGATTGGTCCACTGCAGCTCTTTCACCGTGCCGTGCAACGTCACTTGCTTCGATAGATCGTAGAGCGCAAAGGAGTGATGGGCCTGCGCGCGCGCCGTCACAACCAGGAGCACGGCGAGACTCAATAGGGCTTGTCGGCGTGCCGACCCTCGGTGCACTCGATGACAATCATTCGGCTCTGGCGCGTCTCGATCACGCACAGTCGGTCCCCCTTCTTGACGATCTCCTGCTCTGCTCGAAACAGACGGAATTCGAATGGATTTCCAGCCAGACCCGATCGCGACGCACAAGGTGCCGGGGGAAGGACTGCCAGCGGGTGCGTAGGGATGTGCCCGGATTGCGCGCCGGCGCCGGGCGTACCGTCAAGTCGGATATAACCGCTGATTACGGGCTTCCCGTACCCTACTATGGTAGGATAGAGGTAGTATGAAGGCTAAGACATCTCTAACACTGTCCCACGACCTCATCGCCAGCATCGACAGGCTGGCCGGCCCGAAGGTCTCTCGCTCCGCGTATATCGAGCAGATTCTTTGGGAGTTCGTGAATCGTCGCGCACAGGGCCGCAAGGACGCACGTGCGGTCGCCGCCATCAACCGCCATGCGGCACAGCTCAACGCCGAAATGAGCGATGCGCTTTCATTTCAGGCAAGCTCGGCGGATGAGTGAAGCGGGGCGAGCTATACCGGGTTCGCCGACCGCCCGGTGATCCGAAGCCGGCCCGCGTGTTCGTGATCGTCAGTCGTCAGTCGCTGATCGACTCGGCGTACTCGACAGTCATCTGCGCACCGGTATTCACGCGTTGGCACGGACTGCCCACGCAAGTCGCGGTGAGCGTGGCCGAAGGCCTCAAGCACGAGAGCGCGATTCAATGCGATGGCCTGATGAGTCTCGAAAAGTCGCGGCTGACCGATTACGTCGGCGAATTGACAACCGAGAAGCTCCGCGAGCTCGACCTGGCTTTGCTCGTCGCCCTGGGAATTCCAAGCTCACGAGGTCCGCTGTGAGTTGCGTTTCCGGGGCAGCGTCACCTCAAGAAGCGGCCCAGCGCCTGCATATGCGTGGCAATCCCAAGCCAAACTGCGCTGTGAATGAATGTTCCTTCAAGCGGTAGTCGTGGCCAGGTCCAGGTCCAGGTCAGAATCACGACCGCGCTGCCCCACAGCGTGGCTGCGTGCACCTTCCTCGCCGACCACAGGTCATAGGACGCCACCAACCCCAGCATCCCCGCGACGGCCCCCAAGGCGAGCGACATCTCTCCGACGAATACCACCGGCCAACGCACCAGAGCCGCCGGCAACAGCGTCAACGTCGCGATGAGCATGAGGCGTTTGTGTGCGGCGGGATGGGCGCGCTGCCCAAGGCCGCAGCCGCTTAACACACCGAACCCCAGTATCCGAAGAACCTGTCCGGCCACCGCTCCGACTGCCGGACTGCCCACACGAAGTCGGGCGAGATCCTCGCAGACCAGGACCACGCCGGCCGCCACCACCAGGCAGGCAATGGCAAGCCCGAGCAGCCCGAGCCGCCGATGCAAGTCCATACGGCCCGCTCTGGCCAGAGAGGTCTGGGCGACGAGCAATATCACCCATGCAGAGTTGACGATCGCGTGGATATGCACGATCAAGACGTGCGGCGGTCCCAAGTGCGCCTTCCACCGAGGCAACTTCAGGAGGCCGGAAAGGAAGTACGTCTGAGAGAAGCCGACAAACACGGCCACCGCGATTGCGGCTGCGAATGCGGGGAAGAAGATGTGGTCATAGCGGGACCCCGCAGGCGACGGGAAGGTCACCCCTGGTTCGCGGTTACCCAGCACAGCCGTGCGAATCGTCATGCTCTCCCCCAAATTCTTCTCGTATGAGGCGGGCAGATCCGCTTCCGGTTCATGGAGCGAACGCTTCGTCGTATGGGAAGTCACAGTCGAGACGTCGCAGCTCTGCGCGGCAATGATCGTCGATCCGCTGTCGCAGCTCGGGGCCGAGCAACTCCGCCGAGTGCCCGACCTTGCCGGTTCGCAGCATCGAGTGCGCCTTCGACCAGGGGAGCAGCCGCCCGGTATCGAACTTGTCGCGCACCCGCCGCATGCCCTCGAATGTCGATGCGCTCAGGACCGCTTCGAACTGACCTCGGTCGAGCTCCACGCCCATGAAGCGCGCGATCTTGTAGATTCCGGCGGGGAGATCGGCACTCAGCCCCTCGTAGGTGAGGAATAGAACGTTGGGCTCGTTACGCAGGCGCCAGTAACCGGCCAGGTGCTCGGCCCAGGAGCCCCACGGAATAAGCCCCTCCAGGAACAGCTCGACCCAGTGCCGCACGGTCGGCATCAAGGGTCCATAGCCGACCGAGCGGAGGAAGTGATAAGAGGAGACGATGACATCCTTGGGGTCGCGCACCATGGCGATGTAGCGTGCCTCGGACGAGTAGGGGACCAGGCGTTGCAGCAGATGAGTCTTGATGACCCGCAGTCCCGTAGGCGAGCGCCGGATCGGTGAGTCATCGCCAAGCGGTATCACGAATCTCGTGTAGGAGGGCGGCACATCCGGCCAGGCCACCACGGAGAGAATGTTGTCGAACTCGGCGTCGCCGCGGAAGGCGATCTGCAGCGCGATCTGCATCAGCCAGGTCGTCCCGCTCTTGAAACCCACACATGCGAAGACGTCGTGGCGGGTCGGATGATAATCCGCAAAGCTCGCTTGGATACGTTGGCGAAGCTGCCCACGCAGCTTGTTCAGGCGCCCGCTCTTGAGCGCGCCCGCGAACTCGAGCGATTTGACGAGCGGAACTCCAATTCCATACAGGGGGATCTTCCAGGCGAGACGCGCCCAGGGGGGAAAGTCCCGGTGCGGCGGTGGCTGAAAGTCTGTCGCCTGCATGGCCATCAAACTTCACGGGTTGATGACGCTCGCCCCGGCCCGCGCCGGCAGCCCCGCACACCTGCGCTACTTCGTCTTGTCCCAAACGGTAGTGTGTGTCATGTCCCCGTTGGGAGTGTGTTCCACGGTCCGTATCGTCATCGTTCGGCCGTCGGACGACAATGACCATGTGCTCGTCTCAATGATCTTCCCTGATTTGTTCTTGAGGGCGAACGATCCGTCCTTCAGGTATGCGAATTTCAGTCCCTCGGGCGCACTTTCAACGGGATCAAAGTGAACGGGGTAGAAACGATCCAATGCGGCCGTGCTCAACGATACCTTCTCCGACTTGCCGCTCGCAAAGACCACTTCCTCGGTCATTTGCCTGACGCTGGAACTGCCGGTGAGGCTCATCGTGATGCTCTTCACGGGAGGAGTTTGTTTACTGAAATCCGATCTGGCGACGTCAACGGCCCAAGTCCCGTTGGCGTCAGCGAGTGCACTCGCCCGATCGTCGGCATACGCGGCAGCGCCAAGTGCGAGGGCAACCATCGCCGCTGACAGGACGAGGCTGAAGCTGAACTTGGTGTTCATGAGCTTGACTCCATGGGTCTGATCGAGGATCACCTGCTGCATAAGACGGAAATCAGATCGATTCTCCGCCATGGGCGGCAAGGGACTTCAGCCGACGCCGAGGGAGGTTGCGCGCCTTCCGATCTCCGGCGGCGAGGCGGGGGGCTCGACAACAAGGTCGTAGACCTCTGCGGCGTCGCCCATCATGCCCCCGCGGGCGAGCAGGCGTGCCAGGGAAGCGCGCCGATAGCGCCAGTTCTTCCAGGCAGCCTCGGGCCAAGCCTCGAGACGGGCGCATTCGGCCGCCGCCGCGTAGTACCCGAGCGCTTTGAGGAGATGCGCATTTCTGCGTGTGGCATCGCCTGCGAGGTAGGCAGCCGCGTCCTCCTCCTCCCCCAGGCGCGCGAGAGCGCTCGGCTGTCCTTCCTGCGCCGCCTTGAGGTACCAGGACCCCGCCTGAGCCTTGTCGGGGACCAGCCGATGGCGGGTCTGGTCGGCACCTTGGCTGACGCCGGTGTCGTAGAGCTCGCCCAGTTCGAATGCGGCAAACGTCACCCCCTCCTGCCACGCCTGCCGGTAAAGCTGCAGCGCTCGCGGAACATCGAGCATGCCGGCGGCGGGGCGCGACAAGAGCATCGCAAGATCGACACCGGCGCTGCGGTAGCCGCGCCCGGCGGCCTGCGCCAGGGCGTCGTTGGCGGCGGCATACTCGCCGCTCGCCATGAGCGCTCGACCCAGCTCGTAGAGCGATCGGGACTCCTGCGCGGAGCGGTTCGCCTCGCTACAGGCGGCGCGCGCGA
>JASHUC010000533.1 GCA_030040235.1 Gammaproteobacteria bacterium
TTCCGCTCCCCAGCATCTCTCCGCTGAGCAGATTCTCGCGAACCTTCGCGGCGGTGGCGTGCGCATCTCCAAGGCGACGGTCTACAACACGCTGAACCTGTTCGCCTCCAAGGGGCTCATTCGCCAGCTGTGCGTCGACGGCGCCCGCGCGTGGTTCGATTCGAACGTGGCCGAGCACTACCATTTCCACGAGCTCGAGACCGGGCGGCTCATCGACGTGCCGATCCCGGAGGTGGCATTCAGCCGGCTTCCACCGCCGCCGCCCGGTATGGAGGTGGCGGGGGTGGACGTCGTGATCAAGCTGCGCAAGAAGATGTAGAATCCGCCGCCTCGCGCAAGCTAAGCGAGTCGATGCCGGCTTAGCTCAGCTGGTAGAGCACATCATTCGTAATGATGGGGTCGTAGGTTCGATTCCTACAGCCGGCATCAACCCTTCAGCGGATGAATTCCGAGGCAGGGCTCGCAAGCGCAATCCATCCGTACTCCGGGTTCAACGTCATATCGAGCCCGTAGTAGGTCAGGTCCGATGGAACCTCGTACGCGCCGCAGTGGTAGGTCATGCTGAACCAGCCATTGTTGGACTCGCAGCCCGGCAGATCGTTATCGTCCCACGCCCACGCCATCCAGCCGAGATTGTTCTGCTCGGCAGCCTCGATGATCTGTCCGGGAGCAAGCATGGTGGGACTCGGGCCGATTCCACGCCCCGGACCGAACTCCCCGATGATGAAGGCCGCTCCCGTCGATTGAGCGAGCGCTGCGAGTTGCGCGGTGATCGTCGTGAGTTGTGCGAGCGTGGACCAGGGACGGCCTTCGCCGAGTCCGTAGAAGTGGAAGGAGAAGATGATGTTCTTCTGCGGGTCGGAGTCGAACACCGCTCCCGCGTAGTTGAGGAAATCCTTGATGTCCTGCCCGGAGCCGCCGCTATCGATCACCAGAGGGCAGGTGTAACCGGCGGCCCGCAGCCGGCCGATGGCGCTCTCGTACGCCGAGGCCCAGGCGGAATTATCGGCCGGACCCCACTCGTTGGCGATGTTGATGGCGATCTGATTCATGATCGGGGCGAAGGCCGCCTCGTTCGCGACCCACCAGGAGACGATCAAGTCGAGGTCCGCCGTCGTCGTATTGCCGGTGCTGGCCAGCGCGAGGCCCGCAATGTTGGCGGCCGTGATGATCGGCAGCTCGCCTTGGTTGATGTGCTGCTCCTGGGCGACGCTCGCGTACGTCGCGGCATCGGGCGCTCCGCCCACCCCGATGTCGTACATGAAGAAGCGCACCGCATTGACGTGAGCGTTCGACAGGCCGGGCTGATCCGGATTGTCGTAGTGGGTGCGGTCCACGCCGCGGATGCGAAACAGATTCCCGTTCGGATCGTAGAGCTGGCCCTGATACACGAAAAAGCCGCTGCCGGTGTTGTAGGACGGCCGTGCCACTTGGCTCGGCGCACCGACGGTGATGTTGGCGGTCGCCGTGGCGGTGTTGCCGCCGCTATCGCTCACCTCGAGCACCACGCCGGAGCTGCCGCTGGTCGAGCTCGAGGGCGTCCCGCTGATCACGCCGCTCGAGGACAGGTTGAGCCCGGAGGGCAGGGAGCCGGAACTGATGCTCCAGGTATATCCGCCCGCCCCTCCTGCGGCCTGCAGCGAGTGAGTGTAGGCGTTGCCCGAGATGGCGGGCGGGAGGGAGATTGCCCCCGTCGAGAAGTTCTGATTCATGACGGCGAGATTGGAGTTCACCGCGACCGAGACGGTCGACTTGGCGGCCTTATTCGCAGCGTCCGTGACCTGGATGACCACGGAGTCCGTCTCGTCGGTCGTGGGCGTAGCCTCGAGCCAGCCCTGCGGCGTCACCACCCACGCCGTCGAGCCGCTCGCCGACACCAACGACCAACTGTAGGGAGGCGTCCCGCCGGTCGCCTGCATCAAGTAGAAGTAGCCTCCGCCGTTCGTCGCAGCCGGCAGGGCCGAAGGACTGGTGATGCCGAGCGGACCCGACGCCGCGACCTGAATCGAGAACGCCGGAAGTGAGGCGGTTCCTTGACCGCTGGTCGCAGCGATTGTGACGCTCGAGCTCGTACCCACGTCCGATGCCTGCGGTGTCCCTGAGAGCGCCCCGGTCGCAGCATCGAAGCTCGCCCAGCCCGGCTTGCCGGTGATCGAGAAGGTGAGCGTGCCGCCGTTGGTATCGAAGGCACTCGGCTGAAATCGATACTGCAGGCCAACCATCGCGGTCGTCTGCGGCGTTCCCGAGATCGATGCATCGCTCGAACCCGGGGCCGGTGAGGTCTGCGCAGGGGTCGAGCCCGAGGAACTCCCGCTACTCCCGCAACTTGCGACAGTAACCAACGAAGATGCGCAAACAAGATATGCCACAGCCGACAGCGCGCGGCTGCCATTCGTTCTGGTCATTAAATCGCCCCCGGTCAATGCCGAAATTCGAGTTCTTGTGCGTCACTCCAGTGGTGGCGCCAGGCACAGACAGGGAGGGAGCGCCGAGACTCCCGATGAGAGTCTTCGGCGGCAACCCCGCTATCTCACTTGAAGCTGAGACCGGAGGCTTTGCGTCACCGCCTCGCGGCGGCTTTGCTCACGTGCGACGCAAACGACAAGTTCGGGCTAGAGATAAACGCTTTCGTCTTCTCGTGCAACGCGTCTCCGGCCGCAGACATGTCGCGAATCAGCGCCGAATGACTCGCACAGCGCTGCGGGTCAGCGCTGTTTCTGCGCGAATCTACCGCCGCATTTCGAGAGTCGGCATCGCCGCGCCGTTCTGAATGAACGTGCAGGTGCCCTTGCCATTCGAGCCGCACACCTGCAATTGCATTTGAATGCGCTGCAGCTCGATGAACTGCTCGGGAGAGAGGCCGATCGCCTGCCGGTAGGCGTTATCTGCCACCGCGCGCGCGGCTTCCGCCTTGGCGCGCTGCTCTTCGGCGAGCGTCACTTCCTTCTCCGTCTGAATCCGCTGCTCTTGCGCGGCAGTCTGGATGCGTTGATCGCGGATCGCATCCGGGGGTATGGCGCGCCCGACGGTCATCGTGAGAATGCGTACCGGAATGTGACTCGTCACAAAGAAATTCTGCAGCTCGCTGCGGACCTCGTTATCGATCGCGTCGATCGCGGTCGGGTTGATCGCGACCTCGTTCATGGCGTGCTTGCGGACCGACTGGCGGATGTCCTGCATGAATTGTTGCTCGACGTTGTTCTGATACCAGTTGGGGCCGAAATCCTTGACGAGCTCCACCGAGTCGGCCACCTGCAGGGTGATCACCGCATGAAAGCCGAGCGGGACGCCGTCGGCGGACATCGTGTCGGACATGTCCTCCTCGAATCTCTGCGGCTGCATCGACACGTCCACTCCATCGGTCGTCACTGCCGCCCACGTCCGGCCGGTCGTCACCGGGGTGGGGACCACTCCGCCGTGTCCGAAGAACCACGGCTTCTTGACGAGGACGACTTCGTGTCCGGCATCGGGTGCATAGACGCTGCAGGCGCTGAAGAAGAGCGCAACGAGGCACAGGATCGCGTATCTCATGGTCTTCCCCCCGAGAAGTTAGGTGTCGCTTTGCGTTTGTGTACAGCGCTGCTAGAACCGGCCGCGGTCCACGTCGAGCAGGAAGCTCAGCAGACCGTCGAAGTAGCGCTGCTGATCGTCGTGCATCGCGAGGTGGCTGCCCTCGATGCACTCGACGTACCGCCCGCGCGAGAGCTTACGAGCCATGGCCTGCATGTGCGCCGGGTCCATGGTGTCGTGGCGTGCGCCGATCACGAGGGCCGGAACGTGGATCTCGGCGAGATTTGCTGTGCGATCCCAGTGCGCGAGCTTGCCGCTCGCGCCGAGCTCGCTCGGACCCTGCATCGGGATGTACACCTTGGGGTTGAGGTGCTTGAACGCCCGATTGACCGAGTCCGGCCAGGCATCGAGCGGCATGCGCAGCACGTGGTGGACGTAGTGATGCTGCATCAGCAGGTCCATGTAGCGCGGGTCCTGGTAGTCCGCGGCGGCCTCGTATCTTTTGATCTCCGCGAGAGCTGCCGGGTCCATCGCCGGCATGAGTACCCGCTCGGCATAGGTGTTGTACGCGGGAATGCTCGCCATCATGTTCGAGATGACGAGGCCCTTGAGGTGTCGCTGGTGCCTGAGGGCGTACTCGAGGGCGAGAATTCCTCCCCAGGAATGGCCGAGGAGAAAGAAATTGTCCGCGCTCAAGCCGAGGGCGGTGCGCACCTGCTCGACTTCGCCCACGAACCGCTCGAGGTCCCAGAGGTCGTCGTGATCGGGCTGGTCGCTCGGGTAGGAGCCGAGCTGGTCGTAGTAGTAGTACTCGATGCCCGCCGCCGGCAGATACGCCTCGCACGGCTCGAAGTACTCGTGCGTGCAGCCGGGGCCGCCATGGAGCAGCAGCAGCTTGATGCGCGTGTTCTCGCCGACCCGCCGGGTCCAGACTCTGAACGGGCCGCGCGGCGTCGTGATCGGAATGAATCGGACGCCCTCGGGTGGCGGTCTCTCGATCCTGTCCATGTGCCAACATACTCCCAAAGCCGGAACCCGGGAAACTCAATGACGGACGCTGAAAGATCCGCGGCACCCCGAAGTCTGACGGTGCGAGACGCAACGGAACCCGACCTGGGCGCGATCCACAGCATCTACGCGCATCATGTGCTGCACGGACTCGCAACGTTCGAGGAGATTCCCCCGCTCACGGGCTCGGCAATCGCGGCATCGGGAGCGCGCTGCTGCGGGCAGCGGGCGCTCGGCAGCGGCCAGGCGACTCCGCCGCGAGGCATCCCTGAACGGTGAGGCCGCCGGCCGGTGCGTTGACTGGCAAGCCCTGCGGGCGGCTACTTTGCGCTGACGAGCGTCAACACCTCGACAACCTTCGGCCGGCCGTCCAGCAAATCGCCGAGCTGCTTCATGAGACCACCGACGTCCTTGCCGTGCGCCGCCACCGCGGCCGGGTCCTTGTAGCGCTCGATGACGACGAAGGTATCCGGCTGACCGTTGCGATACAGGTCGTAGGAAAGATTGCCGGGCTCGTTCGCGCCGACTTTCTGCTCCGCTCCCCGGAACACCTGCTCGAACTCCCGGCCCTTACCCGCTTTGACTTTGAATTGCACCACGAACGCCGTGGCATTGCCCATGCGGCCGGGGCCCCGCGGGCGAGCCGCAGGGGGGCTCGAAGACCCACCGCTGCCGGGCGCCTGGGCGCTCGCGAACATTCCCGGGGCGAGCAGCGACAAGGTGAGAAGCAGTATGCGGATACGCATGATTTCCCCCTTTTTTGGAGTTGGTCGCTTTCAGGATCCTCGGCCCGGCCGCAGGAAGTCAAGTTGCCCGACCGAGCAGTAGCTGCCGGGCGATCGCGCGCGCCCATTACCTCGGGTGTCTGCGGGATGCTCGGGCGAGCGTCGCCAGGATTCCGGTGCGGGTTGCGTTGCGCTCCGTGAGCATCTCCTCGATGTTCGAGGCGGGCTGAGGCTGGCAGCAGTAGTAGCCCTGCCACTGGTCGCATTCGAGCGAGCGCAGGAACTCGAGCTGTCCGGCGGTCTCGACGCCCTCGGCGACCACCTGTAACCCGACGCTGTGGGCGAGGGAGATGATGGCGCGGACGATGAGCTCGTCCGTGCGGCTGGTCGTGATGTCCCTCACGAAGCTGCGATCGATCTTGAGCTTGTCGATCGGCAGCTTTCGCAGGTAGCTGAGGCTCGAATACCCGGTTCCGAAATCGTCGATGGCGATGCTGATTCCCATCGCGCGCAGCTCCCGGAGCGCGAGCACCGAAGCCTCCAGATTCGTCATCAGAGTGCCCTCGGTGAGCTCCACCTCGAGCGCCTTCGCATCGAGATGCGCTCCATCGAGTGCGGCCTGTATCACCTGCAGGATGTTCTGATCGCGAAATTGCGCGGCCGACAGATTCACTGCGACCCGCACGGGCACGCCGGTATTGACCTGCCACGCCCGTGTTTGCCGGCACACCTCGTGCAGGACCCACTCATCGAGTGAGACGATGAGACCGGTCTCCTCGGCGAGCGGGATGAACGAGCTAGGGGCGATGAGGCCCTTCGTCGGGTGGCGCCAGCGCAGCAGCGCCTCGATCGCGAGAATCCGTCCGCTGCGGCTCGAGAGCTGCGGCTGGTAGTGCAGCTCGAACTCACCCGCCGCGAGTGCACGACGCAGGTTGTTCTCGAGCGCCAGGCGCTCCTGCATGGAGTCGGACATCTCGGGCGTGAAGAAAGCGACCTCGCAGCCGCCGCG
>JASHUC010000534.1 GCA_030040235.1 Gammaproteobacteria bacterium
TGCCGTGCGGAGTGGAGGTGCCGTCGCTCGCCGTGGACGCCCCGACCTCACTCACGCATTGACCGACGGTCGCAATCGACGGCTTCAGAGTCTCTCTCGGCATCTGCGTGCTGATTGAGTGGCACGGCTCGACTGGGTAAGCGTTAATTATAGGGGTGAGCGCAGCGGATCGAGCATAATCATACCATCGCGTCCCGGCGCCCGACCAAGAGGCGGCGTCGAGCATCGTACCTTTCGGGCAGCTGCCGACTCGGTAACATTCCATGCAACGTGGACGGGGAGTTTTGCACCTGTGGCCGTTCTTGTGACTGGGAGTGCAGGCCACCTGGGGGAAGCGGTACTTCGGACCTTGCGCGGGAAAGGCGTACCCGCGATAGGTCTTGACGTCAAGAGATCCCCGTTCACCGACTGCGTGGGCTCGATCGCCGACGGCGCATTCGTGTCTTCATCGATGCAGGGTGTCGCCGCCGTGGTCCACACGGCAACCCTCCACAAACCTCATGTGGCGACGCACAGCTGGCAGCATTTCATCGACACGAATGTCACCGGAACGTTGCTGTTGCTCGAGGCCGCGGTTGCTGCAGGAGTCGAGAGCTTCATTTATCTCAGCACCACCAGTGTTTTCGGGGCGGCACTGGGGACGGAGCGCACGGCGGCTGCCACCTGGGTCACAGAGGATTTGCCACCAAGGCCGAAGAACATTTACGGCGTCACGAAGCTTATGGCCGAGAGCCTGTGTGAGCTGACGCATCGCAAGCGCGGGCTGCCTATCGTCGTTTTGCGCACCGCGCGATTCTTCCCGGAGGAAGACGACAACCCGGAAGTCCGGCGCGAATTCGCGACCCCGAATGTCCAGGCAGTCGAGATGCTCTATCGCAGGGTCGACATCGAGGACGCGGTTTCCGCGGTGCTGTGCGGACTTAAGAGGGCGCGATCGATCGGATTCGGTCGGTACATCGTCTCCGCGTCAACGCCGTTCACCGCCGCCGATATGGACCTACTCGGAACGGACGCACAGATAGCCGTGAGTCGGCTGTTTCCGGAGTGCACGGCGCTTTTCGAGGCGCGAGGCTGGAAGATGTTTCCCCGCCTCGATCGGGTGTACGTCAACGAACGAGCGCGCAACGAGCTCGCCTGGACTCCGCGGTACGACTTTCGACACGTCCTTGACTGCTTGGCGTCAAATCGCGAATTCCGCAGCGCTCTGGCCCTGGAGGTCGGAATCAAGGGCTATCACGGTCGCACGTTCGCGGGGGGGCCGTATCCTATCGAGTAGTGGGACGTCGGTGAGGAAACAAGTGGCCGTAAGGACATGAACGAGGAAGATCACTGTACGGGCGTAAACTTGAAGCGTGCGGGAGGACCTCCCTTACATGAACGCGCGCCTTCGTCGCATCACATCGAGCATCCTCACGGTCGGCGTGTGCACGCTATCGGCGATCGGTACGGCGTCATCGACGCCCCCGAACGCCAGCCTGACGCTCGGCGCAGTACTCGCATCGGTCGCCGATGTGCAGCGTCACGGAGGGAACGAGTTGACCGTGCTCGATGCGCTGCACTCGATGGAAGCGAGGCTGAGGCCAGGAGATCATGAGAGCCATTTGCTGATTGCACAGGTGGCCGCTCCGTTCGACGCGGTCGTGGGGAACTACCGCGAGGCGCTGCGAGACTTCCCGGTATCGTCGCCTATCCCGATGCGCTCGGTACCTACCTCCATGGAGACGTTTCCGCTGCGTGGCTGGCGCCCCGAGCCGGCCCTGTCGGTCCTGGGTTCAATGGTGGGGGACGTGAATATAGTCATGCTCAACGAGGCTCACCACGTTCCGCAGCACCGAGCGTTTGCGATTGAACTGCTGAGGCTGTTGAGGAGAAAGGGATTCCGTTACTTCGCTGCGGAAACGCTCTCCGCAGCCGATACCGGGTTGCGATCACGTGGGTACCCCACAGCCAAGAGTGGCTACTACACGGCGGAACCGGTCTACGGCGATCTGGTTCGCACCGCCCTGCAGCTCGGGTACCACCTCGTGGCCTATGAGGGCACATCCTTCAGGAATGCGGAAGAGCGGGAACGGACCGAGGCGTCGAATCTCGTCGAAAGGGTCTTCAAGCACGATCCGCAAGCGAAGCTTCTTGTCTACGCGGGCTATGGGCACATCGATGAGGGCGGATCGGCATTGGGCGTTCGGACCCTGGCGCAACGCCTTCGTGAGATGACCGGCCGAGATCCTCTTACTATCGATCAAACGGTCATGAGCGAGCAGGTACCGCAAGCGCGCGAGAATCCGATATATCGGCATCTCATGGCTCGCTCACCGATCTCGAAACCGACGATTTTCGTGAATGCGCAAGGGCAGCCGTGGACACTTCAACCCGGCATCCGGGACATTACGCTTTTCCAGCCACGAAGCGTCTATGTGGACGGCCGGCCGAGCTGGTTGGCGATCGGCGGACGGCGTAAACCTTATAGGCTTCCGCGATCGATTTGCGGACGAGCGAACCGCTGTCTGGTCGAGGCGCGTTACGCGAACGAGTCTGCCGACGCCATCCCGGTCGATGAGCTGGCGATTCCAGACGTGCAATCGAGGGTGCTGATGCTGCCGACGGGTGCGTTCGTCATCGACGTGCAGGACTCGCTGGGTCATGCTGTCAGAACTCTCCGCGTCGCGCAGCGTTGACGGCGTGCTCTCGCCACATTCAGTCCCCCCTCGGGGCGGTGCGACCCGTCATCCGAGCTTGCGCTGTCGGCCACTATGCGGAGGCACGTGCGTGGTCGCTGGAGATTTTAGGCCGGCGAGCCGCTACGCCATGGCTGCAGCCGTTCCTGCCTTGCCCTTGTCAATGCAACCCCAGACGGTGAAGCCGATGAAGGCGGCAAGCGCGACCACCGGCACGGCGACATTGAGCTGAACACCAAAGTCGAGCAGGTGAGCCCAAATCGCCATGGCTACGACCGTCAGGCCCGCCGGCACAATCAGCGGCCATCCGCCATGTCCCATGTCGTGCAGACGCCGGGTGTACAGGACGACAGCCGGGTACAGCAATACCAATACCATCCAAGAGTTCCATGGGCCTGGACCCGAATGCGTGTAGTCCCACACGGCGATCGCCAGGGGAATCAGCGCGACCATGAAGTGTTTGCGCGAGGTACGGCCATTTGAAAACACGTACAACGAGTCGAAGGTCGGGGCTTGCTGAGATTCGCCGAGCGTCAGTACGCGACGCTGCAATGCATCCCGGTAGTAGCCGAAATAGGCCAGCATCAGTAGGCCGTTTAGGGCGAAAGCCGCAAGCGCCAGGAATAACGGCAGAGGATCATGTTCCAGCAGCGCCCAGAACAGTGCAACCACCGAAGTCGGCATTACCACGCACAGTGCAGCCGGAGCGAATACGCCAGTCAATATGAAGGCGCCCGAGATCAGTTGAATCAGCATCGCAACGCTCATCAGGCCGGAGTGCACAAAGGACCCCATCAGCTCAGCCGCAATCGGTTCATGGCCTGTCGGCATCGTCCAAAGTCCCAAGAATAGGTAGTTGGCGCCGTTGAGCAACATCCAGACGCCAAAAATGGTGCGACCGGCCAGCACCAACTGCTGCATGCCGGGACTCGCCGCAGCCTTCACAGTGCCATCCGCGCCAATGGGCAGCGGCTTCGGGCGCAGCGTAAACATCGCGCGGTAGCAGCCGAAGAAGGCCACACAGAGAAAAATATTGCTAACAAATACTTTTCCACCGGCGATCACCGATCCCATGTGGTAGTGCGCCAGTGGTGCATCCCACCAGATTACGTTGAACACGACAGCCATGCACACGAGGAGCATGAGCGGAGCGTAGAAGCCGAACAGGACAGCAATACCGGTCAACAGCTCCACGGCTTTCACGGCATCAAACAGATGGCTGTGCAGAAATGCAAACAGCGTCTCATGCTGCAAAGGAATGGTGGTGAAATATCCCGGCTGCGGAAATATATGAACAAAGTGCTCGAGACCCATCGGAATCATCCAGGCCGGGTACCAAAGTCGCACGATCCAAGTTACGTATTTCACCCGAATCCCCCCTATGTGGGCTCTTGCTCGTACGACAGGATCCAGCTTACCGGCTCACCTGGATGCTGTTTCCACCCCGAGGGCCGCCGCCGAGGCTGTCACCGTTGGAGACCACCT
>JASHUC010000535.1 GCA_030040235.1 Gammaproteobacteria bacterium
CGGCAGGCGGCGAAGAGCCTCCACCAGCCGCGGTGTCCAGGTTTCGAGCGGACCGCTGTCGGCGCTCTCGAGCATGAACTGGTACTGCGCGCGGCTGACCGTGTTGTCGAGCGTGAGATCCTGCGCGGGTTGCATGTAAAGCGTGATGCCCGCGACCTTCGCGGTCTCCGTCCGCAGCCGCCGGATCACTTCCGTGACCGTGGCCTGGCGGCGGTCGCGCGGCTTGAGATTGATGAGGAAGCGTCCGCTGTTCAGCGTGACGTTGCTGCCATCCACCCCGATGAACGAGGAGAGACTCTCGACATCCGGATCCGTGAGAACGGCGGCGGCAAGAGCGTTCTGACGGTCGGCCATGGCGTTGTAGGAGATTGCCTGCGTCGCCTCGGAGATGCCTTGAATCAGACCGGTGTCCTGGTCAGGGAAGAACCCCTTGGGGATCAGCACGTAGAGGAGCACCGTGATGCCGAGCGTCGCGATGAAGATCCCGAGCGTGAGCGGCTGGTGATCCAGAACCCACGTCAGACCGCGCCCGTACGCGCGTACCACCGCGGCGAACCAGTATCCCGAGTCGTACGGGCCCTCACCCGCACGCGGCCGCGCCTTGAGAAGCTTCGCGCACATCATCGGGACCAGCGTCAGGGAGACGACCGCGGAAAGCAGAATTGTCACGGCCAGGGTGACCGCGAACTCGCGGAAGAGCCTTCCTACGACCTCCTGCATGAAGAGGAGCGGAATCAGCACCGCGATGAGCGAGACGGTGAGCGAGATGATGGTGAACCCGATCTGGCCGGCGCCGTTCAAGGCTGCCTGCAATGGCCGCTCGCCGAGCTCGATGTGGCGCGCGATGTTCTCGATCATCACGATGGCATCGTCCACGACGAACCCGGTCGCGATGGTGAGCGCCATCAGCGAGAGATTGTTGAGGCTGAACCCGGCGAAGTACATCGCCGCAAACGTTCCGACGAGTGAGAGCGGAACCGAGAGGCTCGGAATGATCGTCGCCGGGACATTGCGCAGGAAGATGAAGATGACGAGCACGACCAGCGCGACCGACAGCATCATCTCGAACTGCACGTCCTTGACCGAGGCTCTGATCGTCGTGGTGCGGTCGGTGAGGCTCGTCACATCGACGCCAGCGGGCAGAGAGGCCTTGAGCGAGGGGAGCAGAGTACCGATGCGGTCGACGACATCCACGACGTTGGCGCCCGGCTGACGCTGAATGTTGAGAATCAGCGCCGGTGTGGTGTTCATCCAGCCGCCGAGCTCGGTATTCTCGGCGCTCTGGACGAGAGTCGCCACGTCCTTCAGGCGTACGGGCGCGCCGTTGCGATAGGCGATGATGATCTCACCGTACTGGCTCGCCGTGTCGAGCTGGTCGTTCGTGTTGACCGTGTAGGTGCGCGCCGGCCCGTCGAGCGTGCCTTTGGGTCCGTTCTGATTTGCGATACTGATCGTCGTGCGCAGATCGTCGAGATTCAAGCCGTAGGCGGCCAGAGCCGAGGGATTGACGATGACTCGGACCGCGGGCCGCTCCCCGCCGCTGATCGACACGACGCCGACGCCCTTGACCTGCGAGATCTTCTGAGCAAGCCGCGTGTCGGCCAGATCCTCGACCTCGGTGAGCGGCATCACTCTGGAGGTGACCCCGAGTGTGAGCACCGGCGCATCGGCCGGATTGACCTTCGAGTAGATGGGAGGTGCGGGCAAGTCCTGGGGCAGTAGCACCTGTGCCGCGCTGATGGCCGCCTGCACTTCCTGCTCCGCGACATCGAGCGCAAGAGAGAGGTCGAATTGCAGGGTGATCACGGACGCGCCGGCCGAGCTGGTCGAGGCCATCTGATCGAGCCCGGGCATCTGACCAAGCTGCTTTTCAAGGGGCGCCGTGATCGCCGAGGTCATCACCTCCGGGCTCGCGCCGGGGTAGAACGTCTGCACCTGGATCGTCGGGTATTCGACGTCGGGCAACGCGGAAAGGGGCAGCATCACGTACGTAATCAAGCCGACCGCCAGAATGGCGATCATGAACAGCGTCGTGGCGACCGGACGCAGGATGAAGAGACGCGATGGATTCATGGTTCGTGGCAGTCGGCAGCAGCCCCTTGAGCGCGCCTCAGGTGGGCGCGCGGGGCCCGAATTTCCTTCCGAATCCCTTCCCCTTGCGACCCGCCGCCGGGGCCGCGGCCGGGAGGGGAGCGCCCGGGAGCAACACCGCCGCTCCGTCCCGCAGGCGGTCACCGCCATCCGTCACCACCGTTTCGCCCGCGGAGAGGCCCGAGGTGACGGCGACATTGTTGCCGTCGACCTGGCCGAGCTGGATGGGACGCACCGAGACTGTGCTGTTGCGGCCGACGACGTACACGAATGTTGACAGCGTCCCGTTCGGGGCGCCGCGCCGGACCGCCGCTCCCGGAATGACGAGCTGCTGATGCAGCACATCCTCGACCAGCTCTACGTTGACGAACTGATTCGGAAAGAGCGCGTCGTCCTTGTTGTCGAAGGTCGCCCGAAGCTTCACGGTGCCCGTCGTGGCATCGATCTCGTTGTCGAGCGTCAGAAGCTTGCCCACCGCGAGCAGCTTGCTGTCGCTGCGGTCGTAGGCCTCGACCTGGAGTGTTGCGCCGGAGGCCAAGCGCTTTTCGAGCTCCGGAACGTAGTCCTCGGCGATCGGAAAGATGATCGTGATCGGCTGCAGCTGCGTCACCACGACGATGCCGTTGGCATCACCCGGCGTGACGTAGTTGCCGGCATCGACCTGTCGCAAGCCGACGCGACCGGTGATGGGCGAGACGATGTGGCAGTAGGCGAGATTCACTTCCGCGGACTCGACCGCCGCCTTGTCCGCGGCGACCGTGCCCACGTACTGGTCGACGAGGTATTTCTGCGTGTCGAGCTGCTGCCCGGATACCGCGTCTTCCTTGATCAGATTCCCATAGCGCTTGAGGTCCAGCTGGTCGTCGGCCAGCTGGGCTTGATCGCGGGCAAGGTTGCCCTTGTCCTGATCGAGAACGGCCTGATAGGGGCGGGGATCGATCTGGGCGAGGAACTCGCCCTTGTGCACCATCTGTCCTTCTTTGTAGCCGACCGACTGCAGGTACCCGCTGATTTGAGTCTTGACGGTTACCGTGGCAAGCGGTGTGACCGTGCCGAGGGCCGGGAGGCGCACGACGATATCCCCGAGTGAGGCTCGGGCCACTCCCACGGCGACTGGACCGTTATCGCTATCCCCGGCCGGCGCGCCCGGTGGTCCGCCCCGCGGTCCGGGAGGAGGCCCGAAGCGCTGATTGGGGTTCTCATGGTGGTGCAGCCCGCGGAAGATGGCGATCGCGACGATGAGGACGACCGCACCGATGATCAGCACGACCTTGCGGCGCCCGGAGCGAACGGGCGGCTCCGAGACGATGGCCGGTGAGTCCGGCGGAGCAAGCTCCATCGGCGGTTCGGAAGTCGCCGGGGTGGGTTCCCGCTTCGTGCGAGCTTCCTCTTCCTGTTCGGTCAGTGTGTCCACAACATCTTTCCTTTTACAGATCGAGCTTGTATCCGACTCCGTAGACGGACTCGACGAGCTCGCGTTCCGGGCTCGCCCGCTGCAGCTTGCGGCGGAGATTCTTCACGTGACTGTCGACGGTGCGGTCGGTTACGACCCGATGATCCTCATAGAGATTCTCGAGCAGCTGGGTGCGGGAGAACACTCGCCCGGGCGCGGCGGCGAGCGTCTTGAGCAGCCGGAACTCGACCGGCGTGAGATCGAGCGGTTTGCCGTCGAGTGCCGCGATGAAGTGACTCTCGTCGATGGTGAGTCCGAGTGCGCTCACCGGAACGGGGCCACGATTCACGCGGCGGAAGAGCGCCTTTACGCGCGCGACCACCTCGCGGGGACTGAACGGCTTGCAGATGTAATCGTCCGCTCCGAGCTCGAGCCCGAGAAGCCGGTCGATCTCGTCCACCCGCGCGGTGACCATGATGATCGGCACGTTGCTGAAGGTGCGCAGCTCGCGGCAGACGTCGAGGCCATCGCGTCCCGGAAGCATCAGGTCGAGAACGATCAGATCGGGCGGATCCGCCTTGACGGCCGGTATCACATCGCGCCCGTTCGCGATCCAGGAGGACTGATAGCCGGAGGCGCGGAAGTAATCCCCGAGGAGCGCGGCGAGCCGGGGCTCGTCCTCGACGATCAGGATCTTCGCGGGACGCGCATCGCCCGCGACGAGGCTCACCTCGGCACAGGTAGCGTCACGGAGATCCATAACCCTCCCAATGGCGACGGCCGGGCGCTGATCGTGCCCTGATGTGCTTCGACGATGCTCTTGCTGATGGCGAGGCCGAGCCCCGCGCCTCCGCTGTCGCGGCTGCGCGAGCCTTCCACGCGGTAGAAACGCTCGAAGAGTCGCGGCAGAAGCTCGGCGGGAACGCCCGGCTCGGAGTCCTGCAGATCGATGATGACCCGGTCGCGCTCGCCGCGACAGCTCACCCGGAAGCGCCCGCCCGCATTGGTGTAGCGGACGGAGTTCTCGATGAGGTTCGAGAAGAGCTGCTGCAGGCGAGTCTCGTCGCCGCTCGCGATCAGTTCGTGTTGCGGAATGTCCGACTCCAAGGTGATGTTTCGCTCCGCCAGCCGGTCCGCGAAACCCCGCAGCCTGAACCGCAGCAGCTCCGCCACGTCCACATCCGCCATGCGGTAGGTGAGCGCGCCCATGTCGGCGAGCGACAGCTCGTAGAGGTCGTTCACCAGCTTGCCGAGCGTTGCGACTTCGCCCTGCAGCGACTTGAGCATCTCCGGCGTGAGCTCCCGCACACCGTCTTCGATGGCCTCGAGCTCGCCCCGCAGCACGGCGAGCGGCGTGCGCAGCTCATGCGACACATCCGCCATGAAGGCCCTGCGCATCTGATCGTTCTTCTCCAGCGCGTGCGCGAGTCGATTGAAATCATCCGCAAGGCGGCCGATCTCGTCGCGCGACTGGATCTTCAGGCGCGTGCCGTAATCGCCCGCCGCGAGCCGGTGAGTGGCGGCCGTGAGCTGTTTGACGGGCGCGAGCAGGCGGTGCGTGAGCAGCACCGCCACCAGCGCCGCAAGCAGCACGGCACCGGCCCCGATGATCCAGGTGGAGACGAGCTGACGGTCCTGCAGGTGGGCCCCGGGACCGGGCGTCGCCCGCTGGAAAGGCAGCACCGCGATCCAGCCCACGAGGTGGCCGTTGACGTCGATGGGCCGCATCGGCGCATCCGCGCCCGCATCCGCGTTGCCGACGATGAAGCGGCGGTCGGCATCGAGCAGCGCCATGCGAAAGCTCACGGCCATGCGAAAGCTCACGCCGCTCAGCTCGGATTCGGGAATGCGGCCCGTGAAATCGGCTGCGCGCGGTGGCGAGACGCTCGCGAGCAGCGTGAACCAGCCGCGCGGGTTGTGACGCAGAAAATCCCAGCTTCCGTGCTGCTCGTACGCGGAGGCGAGTGTCGGCACAACGGCTTCGATGCGCTCGATGCCCTGCTCGTTGAGATAGCCGAGAAAATCGAGAACGAAGCTGATCCGCGCCGCAATGCTGGTCGCGAGCACGGCGAGCATGCTGGTCGCGAGCAGCGCGAGAAACACCTTGGTGGTGATTCCCATCTTGGGCAGATCGCGCCGGCCCGTGGCCTCGGGCTTCGGCTGCGAATCGGCCCGTGCCGCGGCGCCGCCATCCGGGCGCGCCGCGGCCTCGAAATCGAGTCTCGCCGGGGAATCGAGTTTTATCGAGGAGCCGAGTCTCATCGAAGATCCACCCTGGGGGCGGTCCTGTGTGGAGTGGGGGGGACGGGGCGCGTTCCCATGAAATCCCGCGGCGCCCCGGCGATCAAGGCGCAACGGCCGCGCAACGGCCGATTCCACGAATTCTCCAACTTATCTGCATATTCGGGGCCCGGCCGGCGCCTCGAAGGCGTGTTCTCGTCACCCAAAGCCGGGAGCGTGACCGTTGGTCAACTGCCCCACGGAGTTGTTCCCCGCCGGCTCGACAAAGGCGTTGTGCGCCGCACGCAGGCTCAGTTGACGCTTGCGGCGAACACGTACGAAGGCTGGGAGCAGCTTGGCGACCGCCCGCATCCGAAGGGCGGTATGGCGAGCGGATAGAATACACCGACGAAGGGCGGGGCGATCAATGGGCAAATCGTACGACGTGGTGGTGGTCGGGTCGGGGCACAACGGGCTCGTCGCCGCGGCCTATCTCGCGCGCGCCGGCAAGAGCGTGCTGGTCCTGGAACGCAATGCGTGGTTCGGCGGGGGCGTCGTCACGCGGGAGCTGACCGTGCCCGGCTTCCGGCACGATCAACACTCGATGGCCCACATCTTCATCCAGGGCAATCCGCTCCTCAAGAACGACGAGCTGCAACTCAAATCCCGCTACGGCCTCCGTTACGTCTTTCCGGAGGTGCCGATGATGGCGCTCTACGAGGACGGCGCGAGCCTCGCGCTGCATCGTGACCGCGAGCGCACCTGCGCGGAGATTGCCAGGTTCTCGACGCACGATGCCGAGGCCTATCGGGGACTCGCGCGCGAGGCGGCGCAATGGCTGCCCATGATCGAGTCCACGCTGTATACGGCGCCGGCTCCGATGGGGGCCACCACCGCATTGATGGACCAGAGCCGCGAGGGACGCGCGCTGTGGCGCACCACGCAGATGAGCACGCACGATCTGCTCTGCAGCTGCTTCCGCGACGATCGCGTGCGGACGCTGCTCGCGCGTGTCGCAGGCGAGAACCTCGTGTCCCCGGACGAGAAGGCGACCGCGCTCGGTGTGTTCGTGTTCATCGCGTTTCTCGAGGCCTACGGATTCGGCGTCGCGGTCGGAGGGAGCGGTGCCCTCACGGACGCCCTGATCGCCTGTATTCGCGATCACCGCGGCGAGGTGCTGAGCGGCGTGGACGTGGAGCGCATCGAGGTGCGGGGCGGGCGCTCGCGCGGCGTTCGCACCCGCGACGGGCGCGAGTTCGCCGCCAACGAGTGCGTGGTCGGCGCCATTCATCCGCACCACCTCGGGCGCATGGTCGAGGGTATCGATGCGCGCATTGCGGAGGCTGCCGCCGCGACCGAGATCTCCCCGAATGCGTGCATCACGGTCCACGCGGCGCTGCGGGCGCCGCTGCGCACTCGGGCCGGGGAGCCGTTGCGCGCAGTGATGGTCGAGCTGCTGCCGAACGAGTACGAGACGCTGCGCCGCTCCTTCGACGAGCTGCGCTACGGGAATCTCGCTCCGTATCCGCTCGTCGGGCTCGGTTCGCTCTCGGAGTTCGATTCCTCGCGGGTCCCCGCGGGGGCTGCGACGTTGCACGCGTGGGACTACGTGCCCTACGTGCGCGGCGACGGACGAGCGTGGGACGAGGCGAAGGGCGAGTACGCCGAGCGCATTCTGGAACACGCCGCACGTTTCCTTCCCAATCTCACGCGGGAGAACATCATCGCGTACCACTGTGACAGCCCGGTGGACATGGAGCGCACCTCGGCGAGCTTCGTGCATGGAGATCTGCACGGGGTTGCGACCTCCACCTACCAATCGGGAGCACATCGTCCGATTCCGGAGCTCGGCCAGTACACGGTGCCGGGGATCGAGCGGCTGTACCTCGTGGGGCCCTTTCAACATCCGGGCGGCGGGGTATTCGGCGCCGGCCGCGCGACCGCGGCCAGGATCTTCGAGGATTTGAAGCTCGATTTCGCCCGGGCCCTGCGGTGAATACCCCGGAGGCTGAGGAGTGTCGGCTGAGGAGTGGCAGCTGAGGAGTCGTCAGCTCGCGAGCACGCGGCACAGCCACGCGGAGATGTCCACGGCCTCCGGCGCGCAGACCTGGTGCTCCATGGGGTATGTCTTCCACTCGACCGTATAGCCGCGTCCCGTGAGCGCATCGCGTGAGCGCTCGGCGAGCTGGATCGGCAGGATCGGGTCGTACAGGCCATGGCACATGAGGATGGGTGTGCGCTCGTTGGCGCTCGATGCCTCCCCGAGTGTGCCCGGCAGTGGCAGCCACGCGGACAGCACCAGGATCCCCGCGAGGGTCGCCGCGTGCCGCAGCCCGGTGTGCAGCGCAATCGCGCCTCCCTGAGAGAAGCCTGCGATGACGATGCGATGGGCAGGGATGCCGCCTTCCTGCTCCTCGCGGATGAGCTTCTCCACCCGCGCGACGGAGCGGCGAATGCCGGGCTCGTCCTCGCGCGCATCGGCAGACAAGCCGAGGATGTCGTACCACGCGCGCATGCGCACGCCGTTGTTGATGGTCACTGCCTGGACGGGCGCGTGTGGAAAGACGAAGCGCGGTTCGCAGCCCCTGGGGAAGCGCAGCTGCGGAGCGAAGGGCACGAAGTCGTGACCGTCCGCGCCCAGCCCATGAAGCCAGATCACGCCGGCATTCGCAACGACGCCCGCGCCGGGCTCGAGCACCACGCGGTCATCGCTTTCCCGCTGCAAGTAGGTCATTTCTCCG
>JASHUC010000536.1 GCA_030040235.1 Gammaproteobacteria bacterium
CGGGCTCCACGTCTCCGGTGACCACGAGGGTCTGATTGGCGGGGGCGTAGTGGGCGCGGAAGAAACGCCGCAGGTCCGCGATGCTCCAGGCCGCGATGTCCCGCGGAAGGCCGATCGTGGGGAATCGGTAGGGATGGAGCGTGAATGCGGCGGCCTGGACGCGCTCGCTCAGAAGCCCGGCGCTATTGTCCTCGACGCAGAGCCGCCGCTCGGAGCGGACCACGCGCCGCTCGCATTCGATCACCTCGGGCACGAAGCTCAGGTTCACGATGCGATCGGCTTCGAGCTCGAAGACCAGCTCGAGTGCCGCGCGCGGAAACCAGTCCTCGTACACTGTCACGTCGCTCGTGGTGAAGGCGTTGCTCGCGCCCCCGGCCGCTTCCATCGAGCGGTCGAACTCGCCCGGACCGAATCGAGCGGTGCCGTTGAACATCATGTGCTCGAAGAAATGCGCGAGCCCGGTGAGACCGCAACTCTCGTTGCGACTGCCCACGCGCACCCAGTTTTGCAGCGCGACATTTGGAATCTGCCGCGCCGGCCACACGATCACACGCAGTCCGTTGGCGAGCGTGAGCGCGCGCACCGGCGAGCGAGCGCCGGCCCGCGCCGCAGGTGCGGCCGCGAGGGCAGAGGCGAGAGGTGCACGCTTCATGACGCAATGAGTGTAGCCTCCCGCCGCACGGTCCCAAACCTCGAGCGCTGCGGCTCGGAAAAAAGAACGCCGCGAGCGGGGGAAAACGCATCGCGGCGTTACAAAGAGCGAACACCGGGGAAGTTGTTCGCAATAGCCTCCAGCACTCCCTCGACAGCGCAGCGCGTGCGGCTGTCGCGAGTCGGTCAGCGCGGCTCGATTTCGAACCGCTCTGCCAAGACTCGAGCAAGGGGCATGCCAGCTGCACGCCACCTGAAATATCAGTAACTTAGGTTGAGAGCGTGCGCCGCGTCACGCTGACGCGCCTTGTCAGCTTGTGACCCGGCGCAGGCCGCCTCTGTCAGCGCAGGTGCGGCGCTTCTCAAGGACCCTCGCGGTCGAGCGATAATCGCCAACCCCTTCAGTCTTGCAGGCTTGAGATCCGATGAGCGACTTACCAAAGCGGCGGCTGCTCGATTTCCTCGGAGGCTCGCCGAGCTTCCTCGCCGAGGGTTGCCGGGTGACGGGCGACGTGGAGACCGTCGGGGCGCTCGCGGTCTGCGGTGCCATCCGCGGTGACGGGCACGTCAGGGGCGCCCTCAACATGACGGCGCGCTCCGAGTGGGAAGGCGTGATCCGCGCCGAACGCGCGGTCATTGCGGGCACCATCGTCGGCGGCCTCACCGTCGAAGACAAGCTCGAGATCGGCGCGACGGCCGTGATCCGCGGGCGTGTGAGCGCGCGCTCCATCGCAATCGCCAAGGGCGCGGTCATCGACGGGGAGCTCATCGTCACGAGCGGTCAGCCGATCGTCAGCTTCGAGGAGAAGCGCGCCCGCTCGTGAGCGGATCGCGGCAGCGGAGCGGTGAATCGAGCTCCGCCGCGGCGGTACGCTCCGCCCAGGTACACGCCCGGATGCGGTCGAGAAAGCCGCAGTGGCCGCCGCGGCGCGTGGCGATCACGCGCAGCGCGGCGCTCGGCGCGAGCCGTGCGAGATCGCGCGCGGGAATGATCGGATCATCGAGCGCCGCGATGATGGTCGCGGGCACGGCAAGGCCCGCGAGTCGCGCCCCCACGATCGCGTAGCCGTCGAGGTATTCCTCGAGGCTCGCGAACTCGGTGAATCGGCGCACCAGCTCAGCGGTGATCCGGCGCACGCTGGCGGCGCGGCGCAGATCCGCGAAATCGTACTCCTGCGGCCACGCCGCCTGCTTGAGCGCGAGCGAACGCAGCCATTTGCGGACGAAGTACCCGTGGTAGGCGCGAAAGCCGTTCTCGAGCGCCTCGAGTGTCGCAGCGGGATCGAGCACGGGCGAGACCGCGACGACTTTGGCGATCCGAAGGCCCGCATCGCCGGCCCGCGCCGCGACACGCAGCCAGAAGTTGCCGCCGAGCGAGAAGCCGGCGAGGGACAGGATCTTTTCGGGAAAGCGCGCCTGTACGCACCGCACGGCCCCGATCACCTCTTGAAGCCGGCACGAGTGAAAAAGCTCGCGGTTGAGATGGTGCGTTCGGCCGTGGTCGCGCAAATTGAGGCGCAGAACCTCGAAGCCGCGCTCGAACAGCTCCCGGGCGAGCGAGAGGACGTAGATCGACTCTGCGCTCCCCTCCCAGCCGTGGAGCAGCATCGCAACGCGTGCCGGCTGGGCGCCGTTCGCGCCCGCGGGAGGAACGGCATGAAATGCCTGCAGCCGAACCCCGTCCCCGCAATCGAGCAGCATGACGTGGCTCGCCTCGAGCAGCGGTGCCAGGGAAGGGGCGATGCGGCGGCGCCAGCCCGAGAGGCTCGGCAGAATCGATTGCAGGTGGCGGTTGTTGAGCCAGCTCGGCGGCCGGAAACTTTCATCCAGGCTGAAAGGCATCGACAACGGCGGACACTCCACGGGCCTCGCGCAGCGGGGGCAGCGGCCTCGAGCTTGCGCCCGGGCGTCTTGTTCAGCGCAGCCGGATCTCGATGCGGTTGTTGGCGCCGCCCGAGCGATTCCATTCTCCGGCCGTCAGCGACTCCGACACCGGAGGATAGGCGACGAGGGGCGATGAATCATCGCCCCTTTGGACCTGAACGTCCACGGCCCCGTGCGAGGCGCTCGAAAGGCCCGCCACGAGATCGGCGAACGCGAGCGAGCCGCGCTGGGACTGCGGCATCGAGTCATCCGCGACGCTGCGCACCACGTCGCATTGCGAGTAGGCGCTCTCGTCGGGCGCGAGCGAGAAGCCGTCGGTCGCATTGCCGATGAGGCAGAAGCGCCCCGGAAAGATCTTGATGTCCACCGTGCCGTGGTAGCCCTGGGCGACCAGACGATCGAAGAGCTGGCGCAGCGCATCGAGCCGCGCACCACCGAGCGGATCCTCGCCGTAAGGAACCACCTCGATGATCGGCTTGCCGGCCGGCGCCGGTCGCTGCGCCGCGACGGCGCCTGTGGCCGAAGCACCTCGTGGAGCCTCCGGCGCGCCTGCGGTCGATGGGCGCTGCCCTGGCGTTTGCGACGGCGCAGCGCGCTGCGGAACCGAGCGCAGCGCCGCGAGCTCGTGGGCGAGCGCTCGCCGCTCGAGCGCCTGCTCGCCTGCAACGCCGAGGCTGAGCACCGCGATGATGGCGGCGACCGCCGCGACGAGGCCGTCACGGCGCGCGACGGGCGTGCGCCGCTCCTCGACCTCGAGCGGGTGTGCGCGCGCATCCTCGAGTATGCTGCGCAGCTCGATCTTCAGCCGCTCCGAGTGGCTGTCGAGCATCGCGACGAGCGTGCGCCGCAGCTCCGCGAACTGCTCGCGCAGGGCCGTATCGGTCAGCGGCTTCGAGAGCACCAGCTCCGCAGGCTCCGGATCCTCCTCCTCGAGGCGGCGGAAGGTGTGTTGCTCGCTGCTGCGCCGATCGGGCAGCAGATGAAGCTGATAGAGCACTTTCGACACATCGGTGGGCTGGATCTGCTTCGGCAGGACGCCCAGAGCGCCGAGCGCCCGCGCCTGACCGACATACAGCTCACCTTCCTGCGAGGTGTACATCATGATGGGAATCGTGGCGGTGCGCGGATTGTTCTTGATCGTTCGGACGGCTTGCAGGCCGTCCATGCCGGGCATCATGTGATCCATGAAGATCACATCGGGGCGGTGATGCCCGAGGTACTCGAGTGCCTGCTCCGCGCTGTCGGCGCTATCGACCTCGATCTCGTACCTCTCCAGCATTCGCGAGAGAAAGGTCCGTGCAGCGTTCGAGTCGTCCACGACCAATGCGCGTTTGGCCATACCTGTCCGGCACCCGCATCCACCCTGAGGGCCGGAGTGTAGCTCAAACTGTGCGGTAGATTACTGTCGCTCCGCGCCGACATGCGCCGGCCTCGCGCACTCGCAGTGCGGCGCGGATCGCTCGGGCTCGGGGGTCGTGCAGCGCTCGCACAAGCTCCGGTAGAGCTCCGCCATCGAGCGCGCCAGGCGCACGGACGACCACGACTCCGCGTAGCTCCTCGAGCGCGCCGCGAGCTCGGCGCGCAGCTCTCGGCTCGCGAGCACGCGCAGCGTCGCGGCCGCAAACTCCTCGTGCCGCTCCGGCACCACGATCGCGCCACACTCCGGCCGCAGCACCGAGAGCGTGCCGAGGGATGCGGTCGAGACGACCGGCGCGCCCTGCGCCATCGCCTCGAGCAGCACGAGTCCCTGGGTCTCCGTGCGCGAGGCAAAGACGAATGCGTCGGCCGCCGCATAGCAGTCGAGGAGCGCCTCACGGCGATCGAGATAGCCGACGAAGCGTACGTGCGCATCGAGCCCGAGCTTCGCGACCAGGCGGCGCAGCGCTTCCTCGGCCGGCCCCTCCCCCGCGATGATGAGCATGGCGCCCGGGGCATCGCGCCTGAGCAGCGCAAAGCTCGAGATCAGGAACTCGATGTTCTTCTCGAACGCGATGCGCCCCACGTAAAGGAGCAGCGGCCGATCGGCAGGCAGTGCGGCGAGCGCGCGAAAGCGCCGGCCGTCGCCGGGCCGGAAGCGGTCCGCCGGCAGACCGGTCGGCAGCACGTGAATGGGCGTCGTGACGCCGTATTGCACAAGGACCTGACGCATCGGCTCGGACGGAGCGACGAGGGCATCGAGCTCACGAGCTTGCGAGCGCGTGAAGGCGCGAACCAGGGTTCTCCCGAGGGCGCGCGGGAGGAGCGGCGCGTAGTGGTGCAGGTACTCTTCGAAGAAGGTGTGGTAGGTCTCGAGACAGGGAATGCGCATGGCGCGCGCATGACGGACGCCGGCATAGTGCGCGATGAAGGGCGTCTGAATGTGAATCAGATCGAACCGCTCGCGCTCGGTGGCACGCAGGGCCTGCATGAGCGCGCGCCAGCGCATGCGGCGGTCCTCGGGATCTGCGGGCACGCCGCGGCTCGGCACGCGAACGAGGTGCTCGCCGGAGGCGATTGCCGAGGGCGGGTACTGCGGCGCGACGAGCGTCGTGTCGACACCGAGCCCGGCCAGATCGGCGCGGAACGTCGCGATGGAGGTGGAAACGCCGTTGACTCTGGGGAAGTAGACGTCGGAGAGATAAAGAACGCGCACCTCAGGAAATCGCCAGACCCAGCGCGGCGAGCAGCGCGCCCAGCACGGCGCCGATCAGCACGTCCGAGGGATAGTGCAGTCCGAGCACCACACGCGAGACCGCGATGAGCACGGTGAAGGGCACCAGGAGAAAGGCGAGCTCGCCGAAATGGGCGACCGCCTGCCACGTGAACGCCACGGCGTGCAAGGTGTGTCCGGAGGGGAAGCTGTAGAAATCGAGCGGCGCCGCGGCGCAATCGATGCCGGGGTGCGTCACGAAGGGGCGGCGGCGCACGAACGTGCGCTTCAGCCAGCGGTAGATCACGAGCCCGACGATTCCGGTGACCGCCATCGCGAGCGCGGGCCGCAGCGCGGCGCGCCCGTAGAGGAGCGGCAGGACGAGGATGAGGACGTACCAGGCGATTCCATCGCCGAGCCGGCTCACGATGCGCAAGAGGCCGCGCAGTGCGACGTGCGAGGCGCCCGAATTCAAACAGCGGCAGAGCCCGTATTCCGCAGCATCGATGCGCGCGAGGAATGTGCTCAAGGAGCCCGCCCTCATGCCCCCAAGGGTCGCGCGCGCGCGGGTCGCCCACATGACGAAAATGTGAAGGTTTTGTTAATCCCGGATGCCGTAGCCGTGGTGCATGAGGACGACGGCGGCGGTAAAGAGCACCGCGGCAGCGAGAGTCATCATGCCGAAGGCCAGACCGATATTCACGTCCGAGACGCTGAAGAAGCCGTAGCGGAACGAGTTGACCATGTAGAGGATCGGATTGACGTAGGACACGGTCTGCGCCCAGGCGGGCAGAGTGGTCACCGAGTAGAAGACGCCGCCGAAGTAGGTGAGCGGCTGCAACACGAAGGTCTGAGGCCAGTTGACCTGATCGAAGTTCTTCGCGAGCTGCGCGTTGAGGAAGCCGGCGAGGGAGAACACCGTCGCGGTGAGGAAGGCCGCGGCCAGCACGACGAGTGGGTGATCGACGCGCAGGTGCGCGAACACGAGCGCGACGCCCGTGACCACCAGGCCGACGAGCATCCCGCGCACCAGCCCCCCGGCCACGTAACCCGCGACGATGAGCCAGTCCGGCAGCGGCGAGACGAGCATCTCCTCGACGTACTTGCCGAACTTCGCGCCGAAGAACGAGGACACGACGTTGGCGTAGGAGTTGCTGATGACCTGCATCATGATGAGACCGGGCGCAATGAACTGCGGATAAGTGAACCCGTCCATGCGCCCGACGCGCCGGCCGATGAGGCTGCCGAAGATGATGAAGTAGAGCGTCGTGTTCACCGCGGACGGCACGAGTGTCTGGCCCCAGATGCGCACGATCCGGCCGTACTCGCGGATGACGATGGTCTTGAAGCCGACCCAGCGGACGAAGCCGAGGCGCACGGGCGGCGGTGCGGGGGCCTCTACGGCGGTCTGCATCAGCGTCGGCCCTCGAATCTCACGGCGCCCCCGACTCGGCCGCGGCGCGGCCCTCGACCAGGCGTATGAAGATCTCCTCCAGGCGGTTGACCTTGTTGCGCATGCTGAGCACCTCGATCCCGAGCGAGGAGAGGCGCAGGAAGATGTCGTTGAGGCTCCGTTCCTTCGAGACCTCGACCTCGAGGGTGTGACTGTCCTCGAGCCGCATCGGATAGCCCTCGAGCCGCGGCGCCTCCGCGAGCGGCGCGCGCAGGTTCAACACGAACACCTCCGTGTGCAAGCGCCGCAGCAGGCTGCTCATGCGGTCGCGCTCGGCGATGCGCCCGTGGTCGATGATCGCGATATTGCGGCACAGGTTCTCGGCCTCCTCGAGATAGTGCGTGGTGAGAATGATCGTCGTGCCCTGCGCGTTGATGTGCCGCAGGAACTCCCACATCGAGCGGCGGATCTCGATATCGACCCCCGCGGTGGGCTCATCGAGGATGAGAAGCCGCGGCTCGTGCATGAGCGCCCGCGCGATCATCAGGCGGCGCTTCATGCCCCCCGAGAGCGCGCGTGCCGTGCTCGTCCGCTTCTCCCAGAGCTGCAGCTGCCGCAGATACTTCTCCGCGCGCTCGCGGGCAATGCGCCGGGAGATGCCGTAGAAGCCCGCCTGGTTGACCACGATCGTCTCGGGCGTCTCGAACTGGTTGAAATTGAGCTCCTGCGGCACGACTCCGATGCAGGACTTGGCCGCTTCGAGCTCACCGTCGATGTCGTGTCCGAAGACGTGCACCTTCCCACCCGTCTTCCTGACGAGCGAGGTGGTGATCCCGATGAGGGTGGTCTTGCCCGCCCCGTTCGGACCCAGCAAGGCGAAGAAGTCGCCTTCCTCGACGTCGAGGTCGATGCCCTTCAGGGCCTCGACGCCGTTCAAGTATGTCTTGGTGAGTCCGCGTACCGAGAGCGCGTGCATGGTGTTCGAGTGGCGAAGCACCCCAGCGTAGCACAGGAGTGCACCGGCTCTCGGAGTGCACCGGCGCTCGCAGTGCGCCACCCCGCGGAGTGCGCACCGCCCCCAGCGCCGCAGGCAGTCAGGGTCAGGACCGCTTCGGCTGCGGCTTGGATTCGCTGCCTTGTGCGCGTGGGGCGGCGGACGCCTGGGCAGAGGCGCTGCCCGGTGAGCGCGATGCCGGCGAGGCCCCTGGCTGCGGCGCAGGCCCCGGTTGAGGCAAGGGTCGCACCGTCGCCGGCAACGGCGGCGGTGGCGGCCGGAACCTTCCCGAGGACGCAGGCGTAAACGGGGGGGCGGCAGCCTTTCCCCCTGGCGGCGCAGGGCCCGCGACCGGCGCGCGCGGCGGCGCCGAGGTGCCGGAGGCGGCGCCCGGGAGGGGCGCAGCTGGGGGCCGCGACGGTGCATGAGACGCTGGCTGTCCCGGGGCTCGCGCCTCGGGTGCTCGCGAGGGCGGCGGCTCCGGTTTCGGCTCTCTCACCTCCGCTGGCTTGAAGACCTCGACCGCCAGAGTGAACGCCCGCTCTTCGGAGGGCTGAAGGGCGCCCACGCCAACCACCTGTCGGGCGACCTCCTGCCCACGGCCGTTACGGATCGTCAGTACGACCGAGTATTCCCAGGTCGGTCCATTCGCGGGATGGCGCAACGTGCCCTCCACGCGCAGCGGCGTGAGCGCCGGCTGCCGCGCGGGTAAGGCCGAGTCGAAGCGCAGGTGGTGGTTGCATCCCGGACAGACGGTTGCGCTGTCGAGTATCGTCGCCTTGCAGTGGGGGCAGCTGCGGGTCTTACCGGGTGCCGCAAAGCGTCCCGTGTTCATGAAGTGGCGAAGTCGACCTTGCTCCCTCCGAAGCTCCGCGTCGCCTTCTCTTCCCACCCGAATTCGACCTGCCCGCGCATGCGCGAGCCCGCGGCGACGATGAGCGATCCTGCCTTGACGTCGCCCGCTACGATTCCGGTCTCGAGCAGCTCGACGCGCGAAGCGGCCTCGATGTTGCCCTGAAGCTCGCCTCCGACGGTAACCGTATTGGCGCGGACCTGGCCGGTCAGCCGGGCGCCGGCCTCGATGGTGAGGTTACCCTGGACGTGCACATCGCCCTTGAACGAGCCCGCGATACGCACGTGCCCGCTGCCCTCGATCTTGCCCTCGATGGTGAGATCGGCCGCGATGATCGACTCCCTCGCCTCGGTACGCTCGCGCGGGCGGCGCGGCACGTCCTGAGCCACCGGGGCGACGGCGGCGACCCCAGGTTCGCGCTGAACAGGATCCTTGGTGGGAACGGGGGATGTCGTCGGTGCGACCGGTTCTTTCCACAGCGCCATGATGAATGTCCTCTTTCGGTTTCGGTTTGCAGTCCAAGTCGCTCCAGCGACGAAGTTGCGAGTTATACCGGGAATGCCCGGCCGGCGGACAGAGATGTCGCGGCGCACCACAGCGCATCCCAGCCGATCGATCTTACTCCTGTCGGTACGCGAGCCCATCATTCGGAGTGCGGACCATTTCACACTATCGGTCTCACCCGCGAGGCGCCCGTCCGCGCAAAGCGGGACGCGCTAGGCGGGTGATGCGCCCGCCCGCGCCTCGGCGGCGAGGAGCTGCAACCCGCGCATGCGAAATTGCTCCATGCCGGCCGCATCGCCCGCGGCGGCGGCGGCGAGCAGGTCGCGCCACACCCCCGGACGATCCGGCCAGCGCGGGTTGAGGAGCCGAGGGTCGTTCTCGGCGAGCTGGATCACCTGCCGCAGGGTGCACAGGGCGAGCCGTGCGGCGCCGTCCCGGGACATACCGAGAAAAAGCCGAGCCGCGACGCCCTCGCTGCGCACGAGATGCCAGGCGTAGGTGAGCACGAGCCGGGTGACGGGCACCGAGCGAGCCACCGTGAAGAACGGGGCGGGCTGTCCGGGCGCGTCGCGATCCCGAACGCAGCGCTCCGCCGGCCACACCCGCGGGGAGACGCTCGTCAAACCGGCCTCGAGGAGCAGGAACGGGCAGCTCGCCGCGCGATGCCGGGCGGCGGCATCGAGCCCGCGCCAGAGCGGCTCGAGCCGGGCGACCGAGCTCACGCGGATGCGGCCCGCGCCGGCGGCCACCTGCTCGCACATGAGCTCGAGGCACTGCTCGTTGACCTCGGCGAGAGTCTCGAGTGACTCCCCCTGCAGCCACGACTGCGAGATCCACACCGGCCGGCCCGTTCCCGCGCTTGCAAGCTCCGACTCGTGCATGACATTCCTCCCCGTTCACGTGAGTTTCTCGCAACCCCACCCGCGTGCGGCCGCGAGGACTTATTGCTATTTTTATAGCAATAGCTATTTTTATTGCAATAGGGCATTGGGCGCCAGAGGATATCGCCATGCGCATCTCCGACGACCGCTACACTCGTGACCGGCTGCGCCTCGATCTGGCGCTGCGCTTCATCCGCCACGAGGCGCGTACCCGCACCATCCGCACATGGACCGGGCTCACCGATGATCGCATCCGCAAACTCTTCAGAAGCTATTCTCACCGGCCGGGTGGCGGCGCCGCCTTTTCACGGCCGCGCGGGCGCTCCCCGCGGCAGGCGTCCTTCTTCCTTCGCAGCCCGCGTCTCAAACAGGAGGCCGCGCTGGTCGCGAGCCTGTGCACGTTGCTCGGCGCGTTGCCGGCGCGCCAGCCATTGCGTGCGGATCAGTCGCCGCGTCCCGATCCGGCGCCTCGCTCGGATCAGCCGCGGCGCGGCTTTGCCGAGGCGCTCGCACTGTGCGAAGCGTACGAGGCGTATCGTACGCTTGTGCCCGGCGCTCACATCAGTTTCGAGCACCTGGTGTATCTGCACGATGCTCTGAGCCGAGGCGATGAGCTCAGGCTCGCAACCTGCAGCGGCTGCGGTGCGTTGCTGGTCGCCGAGCGCGTGGCGCTCACCGAGTTGCGGTGCGTGTATTGCGCTCAGCTCACAGCGGAGTGTGCGAACGGGCTCGGCGCGAGCCGCCAGGCGGGCTTCGGACCTTGATTGTCGTTTGCCCTCGCTCGGGAGCCCGCGTATCGTATTTGCAAGAGGCGCCGAAGAAGAACACCAGATCGGGGTCAGAGCCCCACCGTCCGACACGCAGCCTGAGTTCACCCCATGGCAGACGATCTATTAGGCGGCGTCCTCGGCGGCGACGACGAGCAGCCCGAGAGCGAAACCCCTCAGGCACTGGCAGGTGCCGAGGCGTTCGCCGCGGCCATCGCGGCCATCGCCTCGCGCCAGGACCCGCAGGTCGCGCGCGATACGTCCACCTTCTTGAAAGAGCAGACGAGGCTCCTCGCCCTTCAAGCACAACACCTGAGGGACGAGCACGCTCTGCGGCTCGCACACCTCGACCATCAGAAGCATCTGCTCCTCGGTCAGCGGCTGTACCAGACCATCCGTATCACCTTTCAGATCCTGATCGCCCTGGTGGTAATCCTCGTCATCGCCGGCATTGTCGTGATGCTCCGCGACGCCTTCACCTCGCACAACGTCGTCATCGACGCCTTCGATGCCCCTGCGGCTCTCGCGGCTCGGGGCGTGACCGGCAAGGTCGTGGCGGGCGATGTCCTCGACGAGCTCACACGCCTGCAGAACACCACCGGCGGCGGCCCTGCTTCGGCCCACAGGCTCAGCCTCTCCAACGCTTGGTCCAACCAGGTCACGGTCGAGGTGCCGGAGACCGGCATCTCGCTCGCAGAACTCTCGCAGGTGCTGCGAGCCCGCTTCGGTCACGACGTGCACATCGGGGGCGCGCTGGTCCAGACGGACTCCGGCGGCCTCGCGCTCACCGTCCGCGGCGACGGACTCGCAGCGAAGACTTTCAGCGGGGAAGCAGGCTCGCTCCGGCAGCTCACCGCCCAGGCAGCGCAGTATCTGTATGCGCAGTCGGAACCTGAGCTCTGGGCAGCTTATCTGGAGGAGACCGGCCGTTGCCCGGAGGCTCTCGCCTTTATCCGCTCGGTCTACGACAGCGTCGATGACCTGCAGTACCAGCGGCTCCTCCTTTATGACGAGGCCGGGTGCGTTGGCGAGACCGGTGGGCCTCTCAGCACGGTCCTTGCGCTCTTGCACCAGGCGGAGGCGCTTGACCCCCGCACCGCGGAACTGCGAAGCAGTTACTTGGAGGAGCAAGGCGGATTGATCTCCTTCGGCGAGGAAGAGCGCGCCTGGCGCATCGGGCAGAAAGTCGACCGGCTGGCAGCCCGTATGCCGCCGCTCGGGCGCGCCTTTTATGACCAAGGTTCGTACGGTCTCACCCGTGACTACTCGGCACAGCGTGGCGCGCTTGTCGGCGCGCTTCACAACGCAACCTTTCGCCCCACTGGAGGGTATGCGAGATCAACGGCGCATCTCGAGATTGCATACGACGACGTGGCGCTGCACGATCCCGGCGCAGCGGAGTTGGAGCTCCAGAACGCACCGCAGAGCACGCCACAAGACAGCCGCGCGGGCGCGTACATCCGCGCCTTGATTGCTGAGCAGCGCGGGGACTCCGTCGCGGCGGCCCAGCAGGTGGAAACCGCCCTGGCGGCCATCGCAAACCCGCTCGATTCCCATGCGCTCGGTGAGTTAGCGCAGTTCCCCGGGCTCGGCTGCGCCGTCGCGCCGATCGAGGAGGCGGCCGGCCATCCGGAGAAAGCCGATGCGATTCTCGCCAACCCCGACGCCGCGCACCTCACAGACTGCGAGCGCTTCCGCGGCGACATCCTCGACCACCGCGGCGACTGGGCGGGCGCGCAGCAAGCGTACGCTCAGTCGATTGCGCTCGCTCCGGACCTTCCGGCCGGCTACTACTCCTGGGGCGTCGCGCTCGCGCGCCACGGCGATCTCGCGAGCGCCCTCGCTAAACTCGAAGCCGCCAACCAGCGCGGGCCGCACTGGGCCGATCCTCTCAAAGCCTGGGGCGAAGTGCTCGCGAAGCAGGGTCGTTGGAGCGACGCCCTCGCCAAATACGACGAAGCGCTGCAGTACGCTCCAAACTGGGCAGAGCTGAAGCAAGCCCGCGAGGCGGCGCGCAAGCGGACCTGACCGGGGGAACGATCGAAGAGCCAGGGAACATGAACAAGATGTGGATCGGTGCGGCGCTCGCCGCGATGTGGCTTTGCGCGTTCGCGAGCGCTGCTCATTGGGTCGCTGCCGCATCTCGAGCGGCCGCTTTCCAGGCGAGCGTGCGACCCACACCAGTGGGTTCCGCTCCACTCTGGGCCTTCCCCGGCAGCGGGGCTGAGTCGAGGTCTCCCTATGCGCGGAAGACACGCCTTGCGGGTAGCCAGCGGAGTTTCACCGCGGCGCAGCTTGTAGATCGCACCACTGCCGTAGATTGGTTTCCGGCCACGCATCCGCCGATGCCTGCCGCCGTAAGAGGCGGCCGAGGGCCCGCTTCCGCGTGCGGGTTCTGTCACCTGCCGGAAGGTGTCGGGCGCCCCGAGAACGCGGCGCTGGCCGGCATGCCTTTTAGCTACCTATCGCAGCAGCTTCGCGACATGAGATCTGGTGCTCGTCGGCTCGTCAATGCACATTTCGTTCCGGGCGCGCTGATGCTACAAGTCATCCGCCAGACGAGCGCAGCCGATGCGGACGCAGCGGCCCGATATTTCTCCGAATTGCGTTACACCAAACGCGTGAAGGTGATCGAGGCCGATCGGATCCCGCACCCGCTCGCGCACGGCTTCGTGTACTTCTTCGACAAACACGGCCCGAAGGTGTCTCTCGGCGAGCGGATCATCGAAGGTCCCGACGATCCACAGCGATTCGAAATGCGTGACCCTCGGACGACCTACACCGCGTACGTACCGGTCGGGTCGATCGCACGCGGCGCCGACCTCGCCAAGGGCAATGGAACCGGGCGCTCGCCTTGCGCGCTCTGCCACGGACCCGAGCTGCGAGGCGCTTCCATAGGTCCTCCGATCGCGGGCCGCTTCCCGACATATCTTTTCCGCCAGCTGTACGCGTTCCAGTCCGGCACGCGCGAAGGCGCCATCGCGACATTGATGAAGCCGATCGTCGCGGGTCTCTCGCGACGAGACATGATCGATCTCGCCGCCTATGTCGGCTCGCTCAGTCCGTAAGGCACGTGCCTTGAAGCGCGTGCCGGCAGAACCTCACGGCGCGCCGACCGATCCCTGGTGCACGCCTCGGGGAGTAAGATGCGCGTTCCGCTGCCACGGGGAAGTCTGATGACGGCGCGGGCAAGACGAACGCGGACGTCCGATTCGCGGGTGAGCAGGCCTTCCGGTGGAGCTCTCCTCCTCGGGCTCGTTCCCTTCGCCGCCATGTGCTTCTCCGTGTTTGCATGGGACCGGGTCAATCCGCTGATCCTCGACCTGCCCTTCAACCTGTTCTGGTTGCTCTCGTGGACGGTGTTGACGCCGCTCTGCATGCTCGGCGCGTACCGCCTGGAGTCGAGGCGAGATGCCTCCGAGAGCCCGAAGTCTGCAGGTGAGGCGCAATGAGCCCGGCAGCGATCGCCCTGACGGTGACCTTCGGCACCGTGCTGCTGGGCTCGGTCCTCGGCTTCTACGCCGGCACGCACCGCCGGATGAGTCTCGAGCAATGGACGGTGGGCGGCAGAACGTTCGGGACGATCTTCATGTGGTTGCTCGCGGCAGGCGAGACCTACACCGCATTCTCGTTCCTCGGAGTGAGCGGATGGGTGTACTCACGGGGCGGCCCGGCGCTGTATATCCTCGCTTATCTCACGCTAGCTCAGGTCGTCGGGTTCTTCATTCTGCCGGCCGTTTGGAAGCGGGGCCGCGAGCACGGGCTGCAGACTCTGCCGGACTTCTTCCTCGCCCAGTATCGCAGCAGATACTTCGCCGCCTTCGTCGCGCTGCTTGCGATCGCGTTCATCGTTCCCTATCTGCAGCTGCAGCTCACCGGCCTCGGATATATCACGGAGATAGCGAGCTTCGGCAGCATCGGCCGCACTCCCGCGATGATGGTTGCCGTCGCGCTCCTGACGGGATTCGTTCTCGTGAGCGGCATACGCGCCGTGGCCTGGGTGAGCGTGCTCAAGGACATCTTGATGGTCGTCACCGTGGTGACGATCGGGATCGCGGTGCCTCACCTCTATTTCGGCGGAATCGGGCGCATGTTCACGATTCTCGCACGAAGCACGCCGCGGCATCTGGTGATGCCGGGCGCTACGCACGACCTGGGGCATGCGTGGTTCGTGTCCACTGTCCTCCTGGCCGCCCTCGGCGGCTGTGTATGGCCTCACCATTTTGGAGCCAACTTTGCGGCGAAAAGTGCAGACACCGTGCGCCGAAACGCGGTCGTCCTGCCTCTGTACACGCTGTCGCTCGCTTTCGTCTTCTTCGCCGGCTTTGCCGCGTTTCTGGTGATTCCTCGCTTACAAGATGGTGACCTCGCCCTGCTCAGCATCGTGCGCCAGGCATTCCCGCCGTGGATGCTCGGCGTGATTGGCGGAGCGGGCGCGCTCACCGCGATGGTGCCCGCAGCCATTCTCGTGCTCAGCGCGGCCACACTGTTTGCCAAGAATCTCCTGCGGCCGATGTTCGCCCCCGCGATGACGGACGATCAGGTGGCGCGATGGGCACGGATCACCGTGGTCGCACTGAGCCTCCTGAGCCTGTATTTCGCGGTCTACAGCTCGACCACCCTCGTTTCCCTGCTGCTGCTCGGCTACGCGGGGGTCGCGCAATTCTTCCCGGGCGTCGCGCTCGGCCTCTTCTGGAAACGTGTCCAGATGGCGAGCGTCGTGGGCGGGCTGATCGTCGGATTGACTTGCACCGCCATGCTCGTGCTGAGCAAGCGGGACCCTTTCGAGGGGCTGAATGCCGGATTCATCGCCCTGTGCCTCAACTTCGCTGTCGCCGTAATTGGGAGCGTGCTGACAACGGTCAAGGCGGACCGACCGGCGGGAGAGGTTGCAGAGATGAACCCTTGACCGCCAGGCGCTCGATTCCACCGCAATCGAGACGGTAACTGCTCTCCGGGATCCCGAGGCGACATTCGGGACATTGGGGTCTTCCTACGGAACTTGCCACACTCCCAACCGCTTGCCCTCGGCAGTCGTCACCATGAAGTGTCCATCCGAACCCCAGTTCGCCCCGACAACTAAGCCGGGCGGCATCCATTGTGATTTCAGCTCCGCCGACGCCTCGGTCCAGACGGTGATGGGCGCTGGCTGCGTCTGGTTCTCCGCCTTCATGAACCCAACCGCAAGCGATTCACCGTCGGGC
>JASHUC010000537.1 GCA_030040235.1 Gammaproteobacteria bacterium
CGGCCCTATATGTTCACCGCCTCGCTCCCGCCGGCCGTCGTCGCCTCGGTCAGCGCTTCGCTCGCCCGGCTTTCGACCGATCAGTCGCTCGGCGTCCGGGTGCTCGCGATGTCCCGGAAGCTCTACTTCGGGCTCGCGCGCGCCGGATTCGAAGTCGGTCCCGAGCCGAACCCGATCGTCGCGGTCAAGATGCCGGACAGGGAAACGGCGGTGCGATTCTGGAATCGGCTCGTCGACGAGGGCCTCTATGCCAATCTCGCCCTCCCGCCTGCAACGCCCGGGAGCTCCTCTCTGATCCGCTCCAGCGTCAGCTCGGCCCATACCGAGGCGCAAATCGACCGGGCCGTATCCATCATGACCGCAATCGGAGGCGAGCTCCGCATTCTCCACCAGCGTGCGACCACCACCGCGCGCGCCGTAGGGTGATGTCATGGCTTCTCTTCCTTCGCCCCTGAGCCTTGGCGACAGGCCATCGTCCCCGCCCGCGACGGCACTTCACGACATGCCGGTCGAAATCATTCCGGTGACGGACAAGGCGATGCTGCGGCGTTTCATCCGCGTGCCTTTTGCCGTTCACAGGAACGATCGTGCGTGGATTCCTCCGCTGCTGATGGAGCGCGAACAGGCGTTCTCGCCCAAGCACAATGAATTCCTGCGTCGCGCGGAAGTGCGGTTCTGGCTGGCTCGGCGCGCCGGCCGCGATGTCGGCCGCATCAGTGCGCAGCTCGATCCGCTCGCTTCCCGGGACGGTAAGGATCCCGTGGGACATTTTGGTTGTCTCAGCGCCATCGACGATCCAGAGGTCTTTGCAGCGCTGCTCGGTACCGCCGAGAGCTTCCTGAGGAGCCGCGGTGTCAGGCACGCCTGCGGTCCGTTCACGCTGTCGATCAACGAGGAGACCGGGCTCTTGGTCGAGGGTTTCGACACACCGCCGATGCTGCTCATGGGGCACGATCCTCCCTATGCGGGAGGCCGGATCGAGGCGCTGGGATACCGGAAGGAAAAGGACGTCTTCGCCTATCTTCTCGACATGCAGGCCCCGCTGTCCCGCTCTGCGCGCAGCATGCTGGAGCGGCCGCTCGCGAGCTCCGTGAGGCTACGGCGTCTCGACTTTTCGGACTACAAGAACGAAATACGCCGGATGGTCGACATCTTCAACGACGCGTGGAGCGGCAATTGGGGGTTCGTGCCGCTGACCGAGACCGAAACGGACGAGATGGCCCAGCGGATGCGGATACTCCTCGACGAGCGGCTGGTCTGGTTTGCCGAAGCCGACGGCGAGGCGGTCGGCTTCATCGTCGTTCTGCCGAACGTCAACGAGGCTGCTCGGGACCTCGCGGGGCGCCTGCTTCCCTTCGGTTGGGCCAAACTGTTATGGCGCCTGAAGGTGCGCGGCGTGAGGTCGGGCCGCGTGCCGCTCATGGGGGTACGGCGGCGCCTGGCCGGAACGGTGCTCGGCAGCGCGATTCCCCTGCAGTTGATCGGCGCCGTCCTGCCGGCCAATGCAGCCTTCGGCTTTCGCTGGATCGAGCTCTCCTGGATCCTCGAGGACAATCTGCCCATGCGCCGCATTCTGGAGCGCCTCGGGGCCCGCGCGTACAAGACTTATCGGCTCTATGGAAGGCGCCTCAGCGAAACAGATTCAAAAGGATGACCCGAGTATGACAAACAAAACCGCCGTCCGTATCGCGATCGCCGGCATAGGCAATTGCGCCAGCTCCCTGATCCAGGGCATTCATTACTACACCGCCGAGCGTTGCCGCCAGGGCGTCACCGGATTGATGCACACCCAGATCGGCGAGTATCTCCCGTGCGACATCGAGGTGGTCGCGGCATTCGACGTCGACGCGCGCAAGGTCGGGATGGATGTCAACCGGGCGATCTTCGCGAAACCGAACTGCACGAAGATCTTCCAGAAGGATATTCCCGAGAGCGGGGTGGCCGTGCGCATGGGGCAGGTGCTCGACGGCATCTCCGAGCACATGTCCACCTACGCCGCAGAGCGGACCTTCGTCCGTTCGGAGGCACGGGAGTCCACCAGGGAAGAGATCGTCTGGGAATTGAAGCGCAGCGGCGCGGAGATTCTCGTCAACTACATGCCGGTCGGGTCCGAGCGGGCCGCGCGCTTCTACGCCGAATGTGCCCTGGAAAGCGGCATCGCCTTCATCAACAACATGCCGGTGTTCATCGCCAGCGACAAGGAATTTGCCGGCCGCTTCAAGGCGCGCAACCTCCCGATCATCGGCGATGACATCAAATCGCAGCTCGGCGCCACGATCACGCACCGGGTGCTGACGGATCTGTTCGTCAAGCGCGGCGTGAAGCTGCTGCGGACCTATCAATTGAATACCGGCGGCAACACCGACTTCCTCAACATGAAAAACCAGACCCGGCTCGTCTCGAAGAAGACATCCAAGACCGAGGCCGTGCAGGCCGTCGCCGGAAAGCGGCTCGAGGACAATAACATCCACGTCGGTCCCAGCGATTACGTGCCGTGGCAGAACGACAACAAGATCTGCTTCATCAGGATGGAGGGCCACCTGTTCGGCGACGTTCCGATGGATCTGGAACTGAGGCTGTCGGTGGAGGATTCGCCGAATTCCGCCGGCGTCGCCATCGACATGATCCGCTGCTGCAAGCTCGCGCTGCTCGATGGGGTCGGGGGGGTACTCGAGGCCCCGAGCGCCTACTTCTGCAAACATCCTCCCCGGCAATACACGGACGACGAGGCGTACGAGATGGTCGAAGCTTTCATACGCGCACGCGGCGGCAAGGTGCGCGCGATCGTATGAATTGCCTCATCATCGCCGCCGGCATGGGCGGGCGGCTGCGGGAGAAAGGCCCGAGCAAGCCGCTGATCCCCATCAAGGGAGCGCCGCTCCTGGAGCGCGTCATCGGCCGTGCCCGCAGCGCCGGGGCCGATCGCTTCTTCGTCGTGAGCGGTTATCGGGGCGAGGAGCTACGAGCCTCCCTCGACAGGTTTTCCGCGCGCGAAGGCATCCCCATCGTGCACATCGTCAATGAGGAGTGGGAGCGCGCGAACGGCGTCTCGGTGCTGAAAGCCAAGCCCGTTCTGCGCGGCCCGTTCCTGCTGACCATGTGCGATCATCTGGTCGATCCGGATATTCTGCGCCGTCTGTCGTCTGTGCCGGTGGAGCCGGACACCGTCACCCTGGCCGTGGATTTCAATATCCACGGATCGATCAACGATCTGGAGGACGTGACGCGCGTCAAGTGCCGCGACGGGCGGATCGAGCGCGTGGGCAAGGTGATCCGCGATTTCAATGCGATCGACACCGGCATTTTTCTCTGCACGCCGATTCTCTTCGATGCGCTCGAGGCGAGCCAGGCCGAGGGCGACGACAGCCTCTCCGGCGCGATGAACGTGCTGGCGCAGTGGAACAGGGCTCGGACTTTCGACATCCAGGGCCGCCTCTGGCTCGACGTCGACGATGCGCGCTCGTTCAGCAAGGCCGAGGAATTGCTCGAAACCGGACGCCTGTAGCGCTCAAGGTCCGAACGGACCGATTCGGAAATTCCCTCCTACATGGACGGTCATCATCAGCATCTGCGCCGCGGCTTCAACTGGCTCGGCGGCGCGACGATCATCGTCAAGGCCACGGACTTCGGCACGATTCTGGTCGTGCTGCTCTTCCTGACCAAGGAGCAGGTGGGCGTCGCATCCCTGGTCATCGCCATCGGCGTGTTGATCGAGGCCCTCGACGGGCTGGGAACGAGCACCGCGCTGGTTCAGGCGCGATCGCTTTCACGCCTGCAACTCGATAGCCTGTTCTGGTTCATCGGGGGTGCGGCATTGCTCGTTGCCGGGATGACGCTGGCTGCCGCCCACTGGTTCGCGGCCCTGTACGGCGTGGCCGGAATGGCGACCTATTTTATCGCCGTAGCGCTCAAGCAGCCGCTCGTCGGGGCCGCGGTGATCCCGCTGGCGCTCATGAACCGGGACCTGCAATATGAGCGCATCGCGATCGTCAACGTCTGCGCAACGTTCGCGGCCGCGGCGACACGGCTCGGCCTTGCGGTCCTCGGCGCGGGCGCCTGGGCGATCGTGGCCGCCGATGCGGCCGGCGGCCTCTATACGCTCGCCGGCGCGTTGCTCGCCAGGCCCTTCCGGCCGCGGTTTCGATTCCGGATGGCGGCGATCTCGCCCCTGGTGCGCTTCGGGCTACGCGCCGCGACGTCCAACGTATTCGAGCAGACGCTCAACAACATCGACTATCTGCTGGTCGGACGGTTCTACGGTGCAGCGTCGCTTGCGGTGTACCGGGTGGGGTTCGAAGTCGCCATGCAGCCAGCGACGGCGGCCGGCACGCTCGTCAATCGCACCGCGCTGCCGGTTTTCGCCAGGGTATCGGCCTCACGAGAGCGTCTGGCGCAATCCCTCACGTGGTCATTGCGCAGGCTCACGATCATGGTGGCTCCGCTCGCAGCCGCCATCATCCTCGCGGCCGATCCGATCGCGGCTTTGATCCATGACCGCCAGGGCCACAGCTACGCGGCGGCCGGCTTGCCGCTGAAGTTGTTGGCGGCGGCGGCGCTGCCGCGCATCCTGTTGCAGTTGCTCTACCCATTGCTGCTCGGGTCGGGACGGCCGAAGGTGGCGGCGCGCCTCTCCGCGGCGACGGTTGTCCTCCTGTGTGCGGGATTCGTTTTCGTCGGCTTCTACTTTCGCGCTCCCGCCGGCATCGTCGGCATGTCGGCGGTGTGGCTGGTCGTCTATCCGCTGTTGCTCATCTGGGGGGCACGCTACCTCCGGCGGCAGTGGGACGTCCACCCCGGTAGCCTCGTCCGGGCCATGATCGCGCCGCTCGTCGCCACCTTTCTACTCTTCTCGATGGTGGAGGTTGCCCGCTTTTTGGTCGGCAGCGCCGATCCCTGGCTGCAACTCGGACTGGTCCTGATGGCCATGGCACTGACCTACGGAGGTCTCTTCCGGTATGCGCGGCAGCCAGCCGCGGGCGTGCGCCGGCGATTTGCACCCGGCGACGCGGGTGATAGTGTTCAACGATGATCGAGACGCCCGAGCAATCATCCTTCGAGGGGCGCCCCGCCGGGAGTAGGGCGGAGTTCCCCCTCGCGCAGGCCAGAAACATCATTCAGGACCTGTTCGAGCGCAGCGCACCGATCTACTGGATCGATTTTCTCGTCTCGATGTCGATTGCGTACGCCGCTGTGGCCGTGTATCTGACCAGCGCGCCGTTCTCGCCGCCGTACTTCATCGCCTTCATCGTCGCCGCGTTCGCTCTGTTTCGCTGCGGCGTGTTCATCCATGAAATCGTGCACCTGCCGAGAGATCGGCTGCGTCTGTTCCAGGCGGCGTGGAATATTCTGTTCGCCATACCCAACCTGATGCCGTCCTTCGCCTACAAGAGCCACGCGGACCATCACAACCCACGGCATTTCGGGACGGTGCGGGACGGCGAATATCTGCCCTTGGGGGCAGGTCCGGTGAGCGGCCTCGTCCGGTACTTCCTGCAGGTCCCAGTCCTGCCGGCGCTGGCGATATGCCGTTTCCTGGTGCTGACGCCGGTATCGTTCCTGCATCCGCGCCTGCGGCGGTGGGTGTTGGAGAGAGCGTCTTCGTATGTGATCAATCCGCGATACCGGCGTCTCCTGCCGCCGGACGAGCGGCGCGGAACCTGGGTGGCGCTCGAGATCGCGATCTTTGTCGAGCTCGCCGTGTTTTTCGGCCTGCTGCTCTCGCAGCGGCTGCCGTGGACGGTGGTCGCCGAGCTGTACGTTCTCGGCATGTTCTCGGCGGGTCTGAACTGGGTGCGTACGGCGGCGGCCCACCGTTATCACAATCGCGGGTCCACAATGACCTTCGGTGAGCAGATCGAGGACTCGGTCACCGTCCTCGGGCACCCGTTCCTGACCGAGCTGCTATTCCCGGTAGGCTTGCGCTACCACGCGCTGCATCACATGTTTCCAGCGTTACCCTATCATGCCCTCGGCACCGCCCACCGCCGACTGATGCTGCACCTGCCGGCCGATTCGCCGTACCGTCGCACGGTCCGTCGCAGCTATCTGCAGGCGGCGCGCGAGATATGGCGCAGCGCCCGCGCCGCCGGTGCAGGGCCCGTCCGCTCTGCCTGAGCGCTTGCGGGTGCGCCGCGGACTTACACGAACGCGCGGCGGATGAGATGCGATGCCAGGGCCCTCAACACCAACGACGGCAGGGTGGCCATGAGAGCCGGATTCAGCGCGAGCAGCAGACCCCGGTAGCTCGTGATCTGCTGAACCAGCGAGAACACGATGCCGATCATCGCGCCCACCATGATCCGCTGCCCGGTGCCGTGCGTGCGCAGCGGTCCGAGCACGAACGGGACGCTGATCATGATCATGGCCGCGATCGCGAGCGGGAGGTCGATTTTCGCCCACAAGGTCTCGGCGTAGCGCGCCGCCGGCTGATGGCGCCGCTCGAGGTCGTGGACGTATTCGTACAGCGCGACCGGGGGCATGCTCTCGGGTGGCAGGATGAGCAGCGGAACTTGCTGCGGGCGCAGGAAGGAATGCCAGAAGAGGGACGTCTCCTTCCCGGCTTCCATTCCCGTATCGGTGAATCGTTTGACGAGCACACCCGTCAACAACCAGTTCCCGTCCGGGCGGACTTCGGCGCTCTGCGCGTGGATCAGAGTTCTCAACTGCCCATCGGCGGCAAATGTGTAGACGTAGATGTTCCTCGGAAGGTTGCCGTGCTCGAACTCGCGCACGTTCAGGTACTGCAGATCGCTGTGGGCCCAGAACCCGTCGGCGCTGCGAAACGGGACCGATTCCGAGGAGAGCCTCGAGAGGCGCTCGGCCTGAGCGAGCTGCTGGGCGGGAGGGATCACGAATTCCGCCGCCAGAAACAGTACCACCAGAACGGGACCGGCGAGCCTGAAGACCCATCCGACGATGCGGCGCGGGGCAATGCCGGCGGCCCGCATCGCCGTCAGCTCGTTGTGGCTCGCGAGTGTGCCCAGCGCGAACAGGGTGGCCAGCAGCATCGACACGGGCATCAATTGCAGGAGCCTTTCCGGGACGGTCAGCAGCACATAGACGAGCGCGTCGCTCAGGCGGTACTGGCCCTTGCCGACGTCGTGGAGCTCCTCGACGAACGCGAGCAGGCTGAACAGCGAGGTGAGTCCCACGGACACCAGCACGAGGACCTTGAGTGTCGCGGTTTCGATATACCGATCGAGCAGAGTCATGGTGCCGTTGTGAGGCGCCGCATCATGCGCGTTTGCGTCGCGAGCCGAGTTTCGGTCTCAAAAGAGCGGCAATCAGAACTGCGGCGAGGAGCGCCGGCGCCAGCCAGACGCCCGGAAAGGCGGGGATCGCGCCGCTTCGCACCCAGCTCACTGCGGAGTCGTACAGCAGATAATAGCCGGCATAGAGGAGGATCGCGATGCCGAACCTCGCATGCTTGTGCTGTCGGGGGCTCGAGCGCGCAAGCGGCACGGCCAGCATGCCGAGCAGCAGGGTCGACCAGGAGGTGGACAGGCGCCACTCAAATTCAGCGATGTCCGGATCGGAGTCCGACGAGGCCAAATGAGCGGTGCTGGCGGCATTCGAGCTGTATCCCGGCGTGCTGACTTGGGGATCCGGGAGCCGCAAAACGAGGTCCTTCGCGTTCAGCACGAGATCGCTGCCGGCTCCCGCGTCCCCGATCTCATAGACATGGGCGTCGGTCAAATGCAGTACCGAGCCACGCAGTCCTGCGCCGGGCATCTGCTTCGCAGACCGCGCGTGAATGATTCGGGTGCTGGCACCGATCTTCAGTTGCACGAATACGTCGTGCCCCGGTGCCGACCGGCCCGCGCGCCGTTCGATGAAGATCACACGGTGTCCCACGCTGTCGACGTAGAAGGTGCCCGCCTCCATGTCGGTGGTGTTGAGCGAGGCTGCGGCGAGATCGGAGAGCTCGTGCGTCTGCTCGTAGGCCCACGGCCTCGCATACAGCGACAATCCGCCGACGACCAGGGCCAAGCAGCAGGAGAGGATGATGACGACACCCATCACTCTGGCAGGGCTCAGGCCCAGCGAGAACATGGCCGCAAACTCCGAGTCGCTCCACATTCGGCCGAACGCCAGCACCACCGAGAGATAGAGCGATATGGGGATCAAGACATCGAGGGCGATGAGGCTTTTCAAGCCGACCAGCTGGACGATCATGTTGGTGGGCAGGGTGCCGTTGAGCGCGTTCGAGAGGAAGCGCTCGGCGTCGTAGCTCGTGAACAGGATCACCAGTACGCCCAGCACGACCATCTGGGGCTTGACGATTTCGCGGAGCAGGTAGCGATGGATGATCATGCGGGGAGCAGGCGCGAGCGGTCAGCGGTATTGTAGATTCGGCGGGCCGGCGTTTGTGTGCCGGCAGCGCCACCGGTCGCTTTTCGGGTGGGCAGCGGAGCGAGGAGACCCGTGCGCGAAGTCGCGATCTTCCGCCACAATTTGTTCAAGACCTCCGAGCCGTTCATCGTCCAGCAGGCGCAACGCCTGCGGCGGTATCGGCCGGTTTACCTCGGGAGAATGCGCTTCGGCCACCCGCCGGATGGCGCGGAGTGTTTCGCCGTGCAGGATCTCGCCCGGGCGTGGCCGCTGCCGCTCATCGCCTGGCAGATGCTGAGCCGAGATCCGCGGCCATACCAGCGCTTGCTGAAGGGTCATCGCCCGTCGTTGGTCCACGCCCATTTCGGCATCGAGGGCGTCTACGCCCTTCCTCTGACGAGGCGGCTCCACACACCGCTGGTCACCACGTTTCACGGCTTCGACGCCACGCTCGCCACCTACGCGTTGTTATGCTCACCGGCATGGGCGCACTACCCGCTGTTGCGGCGCAAGCTGGCGCGAGAGGGCGATTTGTTTCTCTGCGCCTCCGCCTTCATCCGCGATCGGGTACTGGCATTGGGCTTCCCGGAGGCGCGCACGCGCACGCACTACATCGGTGTGGATTGCCGTACGATCCGGCGGCGGGATCCTGCCGAGGAAGAGCCGGCAATTCTGCACGTGGCACGCCTGGTGGAGGTCAAGGGAACCCGCCATCTGTTGCGCGCCTTCGCTTCCCTGGCACGACGCCACGGCGATGTCCAGCTCATCATCATCGGTGATGGGCCGTTACGGCGTTCGCTGCAGGGGCTCGCAACAACGCTGGGAGTGCGCGATCGCGTGCGATTCCTGGGCGCCTTGCCCCATGCACAGGTGCTCGCCTGGATGCGCAAAGCCGCGATGCTGGTGCTGCCGGGGGTCCGCACGGCGACCGGACGCGCGGAAGGATTGGGCCTGGTGCTGCTCGAGGCGGCGGCGACCGGAGTCGCGGTGATCGGTTCGCGGGTGGGTGGAATCCCGGAGGCCGTGGTCGACGGGCAAACGGGACTTCTGGTCCCCGAACGGGATGAGGGCGCCCTCGCCGAATGCCTCGGCCAATTGCTCGATCACCCGGCGATGCGACATCGCATGGGTGCGCAAGGCCGGGCGCTCGCGGAGCAACGCTTCGATATTCACACGCAGACCGCCGCACTCGAGACCCTCTACGACAGCCTCTTATGAGTGAGGGCGCGGATACCGGGCCGACAGGTCGATCGCCGGCGGCGGTGGTCGTGGCGCATCCGGATGATGAGGCGCTGTGGCTGAGCTCGATCGTTGCTTCGGCGGATCTCGTCGTGTTCTGTTTCGGGGCGCTCTTCGATAGGCCCCGCGACTCGGAAGCGCGCCGGCAGGCGCTCGCCGCCTTGCCGCTGACGGGTATCGTCGATTTGGCGGTGCCCGAGAGTGGCGCCGGGTTTTGCACCGACTGGAGGCAGCCGGAACTGACGCCCGCCGGCATCCGGATCACCGAAGCGGCCGCGCGCGCTCGCTACGAATCCAATTACGCGACCATCGTCGAAGGCTTGCGGCGCCGTCTTTCCGGCGTTCGGGACGTCTTTACACACAATCCCTGGGGTGAATACGGTCACACCGAGCACATCCAGGTCCACCGGGCGGTTGCCGCCCTGCAGCCCGAGCTGGGATTTACGCTCTGGTTTTCCAATTATGTCGGCCCTCGCAGCTGGCCCCTGGCCCGCCGGCTCGGCACCGAGCTGCGTTGGGTGCGCCGCTGTGTCGTGAAGCCCGATCGGGCCACGGCGCACCGGCTGCGACGGGTTTACCGGCTCCATGGCGCATGGACCTGGACGTCAACCCATTACTGGCCCTCGCGCGAAGTGATCTACGGTGTGCCACCCACCGGCAGCTCGGAGCTCTGGCGCCCGATGACGGGAGAATGGCTCTTGGACGCGGCAAGATTGCGATGGTGGCCGCCGTGGCCCTTCCCCCACCGGCGCCTGCCGCCTGCGTGATCTATGGGGATTTCGATATCCCCCGCGGTAGCGTGATGTGCACACCACGGCTGCTGCCGCTCGACACGGCCCGCGCCGTCTCATCCCGGAAGTTGTAGACGATCACCGGTGCGCTGATTTCGTTGGTGCCGTCCGAAAGCCAGGCGCCATCCGACAGACGCGCCGTATCCTCGGTTAGGTTGTACACGATCGTGTCTGCGTGGCCATGGATCTGCCCAGGGGGATGTGTGCGTTGCTGCTCGAACAGCGCCGGGTGGCCCGTGAACGTTGCCACGGTGATCCGGTTGTCGCGAATCTGCGCGACCGCCTGATCGGAGTGCAGCGTGCCGTGCGGCTGCACGATCGTCACGTGGCCACTGAACTGCCAGCGGCTGCTTTCGACGCTCAATCCCGTGGCCTGTGCTCGTTCGGCCGTCAATCGTGTGGTGCCCTGGACGAGCAGGATGTCCTTGAAGGTTGCCGTGCCGGTCTGGTAATCGACGTGCGAAACGGCGGCGTTGACGATCATCGGCTGTCGGGGGGCGGGCGATGCCGTGGCGGGAGGCCCCGGTGTGGTCGCGGCCGAAGCCGCCAGGGCGGTGAGAGCCCCCGCGACCGAGAGCACCGCCAACGAACACCCGAGTACTGCGAGGGCCCCCACGCCCGTGGTGCGGGTCGAGCTCTCGAGCGTCCTTCGACCGATCATCTGGGGTCCAATGATTGTGGCCAGGCTCATCGCGAGGGTAACGTATCCGAACCGCATCGCGCGAATTCGCAGACATGCCACCGACCTCATCGCAGATCGCCGTTTTCGACCTGGACGGAACGCTGCTCGCGGGGGATTCGACGGTGGCCTGGCTGCGTATGCTGGTGCTTTCCTCCGGCGTGCGCTGTCTCGCCGCTGCAATAGCCTTACCCGCCTGCTTGCTCCTCATGCACTTTCCGTCCTCCCGGGCGCTCGGGGCTTCCATTCAGCTCTGGATAGCAACTTTCGGATATGACGACGAGGCTCTTGCGGACAGTATCGAGCGCTTCGCCAGAAATTTTGAGGCAGGCCGAATCTCTCTGCGCTGGCGCCAAGACGGGCTGCACACGATGCAGCGGCACCTGCTGGCCGGCGACCGCGTGGTCGTCGTCACGGCGGCTCCCACGTTGCTTGCCAAGCGGCTTTTCGCACCCTGGAGCGGTATCGCCGTCCTGGGGTCCACGCTGGGGCGGCGGCGCGGGGGCTGGGTCGCCTCACGCCACTGCCGCGGCAGGGAGAAGTGTCGAGCCCTCGAGGATGGTGGCTATGGCGCCGTTTGGGGGTATGCCTACACCGACAGCCACGATGACGCTCCACTCCTGGCCGCAGCCGAACAGGCCTTCATCGTGAATGCGCGACCGGCAGTCATCTCGAGACTGGAGGCCCGGCTACCGCATCTTGCCCCACTGCGCTGGATCTGATTCAGCCAGGCGTCCTGGCGAAGCGCTGCAGCTGCCCGCCCAGTCGTACCCAGGACTGCGCGCTGTCGCAATAGATTTCCGACTGCGGCTTCACCCAACTCCGGTCGTCCAGGGTACCGACGTTCACCATCACGAGGCCCGG